>NZ_JCAFUK010000004.1:0-265691 GCF_059371235.1 Stenotrophomonas sp. YJH_SMC_29
GGCGCTGGTGGACGAGGACATGCCGGTGGTGGTGATCGCCCCCAACGACAGCCTGCTGGAGAAGGTGAAGTCGAACATGCAGGAAGTGCGCGCCCGTGGTGGCGAGCTGTTCGTGTTCGCCGACCAGGACAGCAACTTCAACGAATCCGAGGGCGTGCACGTGATCCGCACGCCGCGCCATGCCGGCGTGCTCAGCCCGATCGTGCACACCATCCCGGTGCAGCTGCTGGCGTACCACACCGCACTGGCACGCGGCACCGACGTGGACAAGCCGCGCAACCTGGCCAAGAGCGTGACGGTGGAGTGAGATGAGATGGAAACCAGAGCCGCGCGGGCTCTGGTTTCCGCTCAATTTCGGCGGATGCGGATGCAGATGCAGATGCAGATGCGGATGCCGGGCCGCTGGCCGGGCAACAGGGACATCAGCTGCGCCCGTAGGTATCCTCGAACCGCACGATGTCATCCTCGCCCAGGTAGCTGCCGGACTGCACTTCGATCAGTTCCAGCGGCAGCTTGCCCGGGTTGCGCAGGCGGTGGGTCACGCCCAGCGGAATGTAGGTGCTCTGGTTCTCGCTGAGCAGGATCACTTCATCGCCACGGGTCACCTCGGCGGTGCCGCTGACCACGATCCAGTGCTCGGCGCGATGGTGGTGCATCTGCAGGCTCAGCGTGCCGCCGGGCTTGACCGTGATCCGCTTGACCTGGAAGCGCTCGCCGTTGTCGATCGAATCGTAGGCGCCCCACGGGCGATAGACCTTGCGGTGCCAGGTGGCCTCGCTGCGGCCTTCGGCCTTGAGCTGTGCCACCACGGTCTTGACCTCCTGCATGCGGTCGGCCTTGCCCACCAGCACCGCATCGTCGGTCTCGACCACGATCACGTCATCGAGGCCGACCATGGCCACCAGGCGCTGGCCGTAGGCATAGGTATTGCGGCAGTCGATGGCGATCACGTCGCCCTGGTGGGCATTGCCATCGCCGTCCTGCTGCGAGACATCGCGCAGCGCAGTCCACGAACCGACATCGTTCCAGCCCGCATCCAGTGGAATCACCACCGCATCGGCGGTCTTCTCCATCACCGCGTAGTCGATCGAATCGGACGGAACGGCAGTGAAGGCGTCCTTGTCCAGGCGGGTGAAGTCGGCATCTCGGCGCGCCTGCTGCCAAGCCTGGCGGCTGCCAGCCAGCATCGCGGGCTGGAAGCGTTCAAGTTCCTGCAGGTAGCGCGAGGCCTTGAACAGGAACATGCCACTGTTCCAGTAATACTGGCCGCTGCTGACGTAGCCGGTGGCGGTATCCAGGTCCGGCTTCTCGACGAAGCGCTCGACCGCACGCAGGCCCTGGCCATCGGCGGCCTTGATGTAGCCGTAGCCGGTTTCCGGGCCGGTCGGCACGATGCCGAAGGTCACCAGCTTGCCGGCCTCGGCAGCGCCGGCCGCCGCCTGCACGGCGCTGCGGAACGCGGCCTCGTCGGTGATCACGTGATCGGACGGCAGCACCAGCAGCAGGGCGTCGGCACCGTCGCGGGTGGCCTCCAGCGCGGCCACCGCGATCGCCGGGGCCGTGTTGCGGCCGACCGGCTCCAGGATGATCGCGGCCGGCTCGGCGCCAACCTGCTGCAGCTGCTCGGCGGCGACGAAGCGATGCTCTTCGTTGGCGATCACCAGCGGTCCGCGCGCGGCGATCGGCGCCACGCGCTTCCAGGTCGCCTGCAGCATCGTCAGTTCACCCGCCAGCGGCAGGAACTGCTTCGGGTACGCCTCGCGCGACAGCGGCCACAGGCGGGTACCGGATCCACCGGACAGGATGACGGGCTGGATGCTGCTCATGCGTTCCTCGGTTACTGCTGGATGAGGCGGGAGATGTCGTCGGTGCGCGCCTGCATCAGCGCGGCATCACCACGGGCTTCAACATTCAGGCGCAGCAGTGGCTCGGTGTTGGAGCTGCGCAGGTTGAAGCGCCAGTCGCCGAAGTCGGCACTGATGCCGTCGGTGTGGTCCAGCGTGGGCGACTGCGCCGCGAAGTGCTCCATCACGCGTGCGACGGCCGCCTTGGCATCGCTGACCTTGAAATTGATTTCGCCGCTGCACGGGTAGGCCGCCATGCGGTCTTCGACCCAGTCGGCCAGCGAGCGCCCGCTTTCAGAGACCAGCTGGGCGATCAGCAGCCACGGGATCATGCCCGAGTCGGCATAGGCGAACTCGCGGAAATAGTGGTGGGCGCTCATCTCGCCGCCGTACACCGCGTCTTCGGCGCGCATCTTTTCCTTGATGAAGGCGTGGCCGCTCTTGCACTGCACCGGTACGCCGCCGGCCTGTTCGACCATGTCCACGGTGTTCCAGACCAGGCGCGGGTCGTGCACGACCTTGCCGCCGGGGTTGCGCGCCAGGATTGCCTTGGCCAGCAGGCCGACCAGGTAGTAGCCCTCGATGAAGCGGCCGGTGTGGTCGAAGAAGAAGCAACGGTCGAAGTCACCGTCCCAGGCAATGCCGAAATCGGCACCGTGATCGCGCACGGCGTCGGCGGTGGCGGCGCGGTTCTCCGGCAGCAGCGGGTTGGGAATGCCGTTGGGGAAACGGCCGTCCGGCTCGTGGCAGATGCGGATGAACTCGAACGGCAGGTGTGGTGCCAGCAGATCGACGATGGCACCGGCACCGCCGTTGCCGGCGTTGACCACCAGCTTCAGCGGTCGCAGCTTGCCGGCGTCGACATAGCTCATCAGGTGCTGGATGTACGCGCTCTTGTCGTGCTGGGCGCTCTGCGCGGCACGCGGCGGTTGCGCCGCGGACGTATCGGCGGCAACCGCATCGGAAATCGCGAACAGGCCAGTATCGGAGCTGATCGGCCGTGCGTTCTCCTTGACCAGCTTCATGCCGTTGTAGTCCATCGGGTTGTGGCTGGCGGTGACCATCACGCCGCCGGCCGCGCCCAGGTGGTCGGTCTGGAAATAGACTTCTTCCGTGCCACACAGGCCGATGTCGATCACCTCGCGCCCGGTACCGCGCAGGCCTGCGGCCAGTGCATCCTGCAGCGCGGGGCTGGTCAGGCGCACGTCGTGGCCCAGTACCACCGGGCCCGGTGCAAGCTGCGCCGCCAGCGCCACGCCGATGCGGCGGGCCAGATCTTCGTTCAGTTCTTCCGGCACGCGGCCGCGGATGTCATAGGCCTTGAAGGCGGGCAGGGGCATCGATCGGGATCCTGGGTGAGGTCAGCGCCGTAGTTTACGGCCATGGATGTGTGGGAAGCGTTTTCCGCAAACGGCACCCCGGGAGCAGTCATCGGAACGACAGGTACTTGTGGCCGAAGTAGCTGGACACCACTGGCACCGCCACGCCCACCACGTGGGCGATCTCCAGGCGCAGCACGTCCACGCCCAGCCATGGCAGCAGGTGGTAGGCCAGCACGGTGGAAACCAGCCAGGTCTGGGCCACCGCGAACAGGTTGACCAGCACGAAGTAGAACGCCGAGTGGTGCAGGGGCCGGGTGCTGCCGGAAAACACCAACCAGCGGGTCAGCACGAAGGCGGTGACCATGCCGGTGAGGTAGGCGGCGATGATCGCCGGGGTGAACGGCATCCAGTGGCTGTACAGCATCCGCGACAGGATGTTGGCCAGCGCAGCGATGCCGCCGGCCAGCAGGAACAGCAGGAACGGGCGGGACAGGGTCACGCCACCGCCTCGCGGGCCATGGCACGCCCGAAGCCGATGCTCTCGGAGATGCCGCGGTCTTCGGGGTAGTAGTGCGAGGTATCGGCCACCCACAGTCCTTCCACCGGCAGCCGGCGCGGCGGCAGCCGGTCCAAGAAGCCCGGCTCGCAGATCGGCTGCGCGTGGCGGTAGCGGCTGACCCGCACGTCGATGAAGTCATCCGCGCCCAACTGCGGATTGATCATGCACAGGTATCGACGGACCTTGCCGGCGAACACGTCGTCGCTGTCGCCATAACGCTCGTGCTCGCCGGGCATGTAGAACGGCACGTAGACGATATGGGCATCCATCGGGCGCAGGTTGGTGTACTCGACGATGCCGGGGATGTCCATGTCCGGGTCGTTGGTATTGACCCAGAAGTTGGCCGAGACCGGCCTGCGCAGCTTGGCGATCACGCAGACCACCGCAATGTTGTTCAAGGCGCGGAACTTCGCCAGGATGGACGCCGGCAGGTCCGGCGCCAGGCGTGGCACGAACGGCAGCGGTACCGTGGAAATGACCTTGTCGAAGGTCAGATGCTCGCCGCCGACCTGGACACCGCGTACGCGGCCGTCCTCGATCACGATGCGTTGCACCGGGCTGGACAGCCGCACCTCGCCACCATGGCGCTGGATGTCCGCATGCAGGGCATCGAGCAGGGTGGATGAACCGCCTTCCAGATACCCGAGCTTTTCGCGCATCAGGCTGTAACGGGAGCGCCCGATGCGCCGGATCCGGCTCCAGATCCAGGCCGCGGACAGGTTGCCGGCATAGTCGTAGAACTTGTAGTCGAACAACCGGCGCCACAGCGTTTCGTAGGCTTCGGCGCCAACCCAGCGGCGGATCCAGGAGGAGGCTTCAACGTGGTCCAGCGGGCGCCAGTCGTTGCGACGCGTGCACAGGAAAGCATGCAGGCCGTAACGGATCTTCGCCATCATCCCCAGGCCCCTGAAGCGCAGCAGGGCAATCGGATTGCCCCATGGCTGCAGGCGCTTGCCGAACCAGTAGCCCATGCGGGTCTCGGTCCAGCGTATGCGTTCGCCCAGCCCCAGCTCGTCGAGCATGGTCAGGAAATCGTGATCGGAGGTGCAATGGAAATGGTAGTAGCGTTCGATCGGCATGCCGCCGAAGTCGAAGCTCGCGGTCATTCCGCCAACGCGGTCATCGGCTTCGAATACCACGGGCTGATGGCCGTCGCGGGCCAGCTGGTAGGCCACGGCAAGGCCCATCGGGCCGGCGCCGAGAACGGCGATGCGCTCGCTCATGATCAGAACTCCAGGGCGATGTCGCCGTACTCGGGGTCGTTGAAGGTGGCGTCGATGGCCTGCGCGAAGGGCGTCGGCCGTACGTTGAAGATCGAAGGCCAGTCGATGACTTCGAACTCATCATGGGCCACCAGTGCCTGCAGCTGCGCCGCGGTGAACGGTGGGTCGCGGTCGAACAGCGCCCAGGTCCTCAGCAGCAGGTGGAACAGGCGGTAGGGAATGTGCAGCAGCAGGGTGCGGGCACGCGTGCTGCGCTTGATCTGGCGGATGATGTCGATGTAATCGACCTTCTCCAAGCCGGTGATGTTGTAGCGCTGGCCAGCAATGCGCGAGCGCAGGCAGCTGGCGATGATGGTGGCGAAATCGCCGGCATACAGTGGCTGGCGCATGTAGCGACCATCGCCGGGAATCGGGAATACCGGAACCCTGCGCATGAAGCGCGACAGCCATCCCAGGTGCTTGCGATCGAACCAGCCGAACATCAGGGTCGGGCGCAGGATGACCGATGGAATGCCGCGCGCGGCGACGCGTTGCTCCTGCTCACGCTTGGTGCGGGTGTAGTCGTCATCGGCCACCGAACAGACCACCGAGGAGCTGACGTGCACCGTGTAGGGCACGGCGTGGCGCTCGATGGCATCCAGGATGAGGTCGGTGGCAGTGATGTTGTTGCGCACGAATGGCAGAGGATCGGTGCCGCCGATCTGCGCCTGCAGCATCACCACGGCGTCGGCACCAGCGAAATGGCGCTCCCAGGTGCCCGGCTCTGCCAGGTCGGCGTGTTCGGTCACCACGTCCGGATGCATGCGTGCCAGCACCGCGAGATTGGCAGCGTGCTTGTCGATCACCACCAGCCGGCGGTAGCCCTGACGCCTGAGGATGGCGACCAGGTTCTGGCCGACCAGGCCGGCACCACCGGGAATGATGATCTTCTGCTCCAGCTCGGAGTCCATTGCAGCGCTCACAGCGAGATCCTGTTGAAGAGGGCCTGCGGCAGCAGGCGGATCACCGTCATGATCAACCGCCAGAAGCCCGGGGCATACAGCACCGGGGTGCCGCGCCCGATGCCGGCGACGATGCGGCGCGCGACCTGGTCCGGCGTTGCCCACAATGGGCCCTTGCGCAGGTGGGCCGTCATCGGCGTGTCGACGAAGCCCGGACGGATGTCGACCACCGCCACGCGCTGCTTGGCCAGGCGTTGGCGCAGGCCACTCAGGTAGGTACTGACCGCAGCCTTGGCGGCGCCGTAGACGTAGTTGCTCTGGCGGCCGCGGTCGCCGGCCACCGAAGTGATCACCGCCAGCGTGCCGCTGCCGGCGTCGGCCAGCCGATTGGCCACAGGCCCCAGCAAGGCCAGGGTCGAGCTGCCGTTGGTGGCGAACTCGGCCATGCAGGTTTCCACCGAGGCCTCACACGCTGCCTGATCGGGCAGCGTGCCATGTGCAACCAGCACCACGTCCACCCGCCCCAGCGCCTGCCAGGCCTGCGCCAGCAGCTCGGCGTGGGCGGCCAGATCGTTGATGTCCATCGAAGAAGTGTGCGTGGCGCGTGCACCGCGCACGCGCAGGTCGTCGGCGATGGCGGCGAGCCGTTCGGAACGGCGAGCAACCAGGAACAGCGCCGCGCCGCGTGCGGCATAGCGCCGTCCGACGGCTTCGGCGATCGCCGACGTGGCGCCGATGATGAGGACGTTCTGCATGCTTACTCCGTCACCCGGCGCCAGAAGCCGGACGAGAAACGAGGATCGATGAATCGGCTGAAGTCCTGCCAGCGCGGGTACGCCTGCTGGAATGAGGCGGCGGTCATCCGCGCATCCTTGGCCGGGTACTGGGCACCGTCGGCGGCATCGACGATCTGGTCCAGGCGCCGCAGCAGGGCCCAGAGCGCCTCGCCGGTGTTGGGGAAGTCCAGGGCCAGGGTGGTACCCGGGCGCGGGAAGGACAACATGCCAAGGGACGGCTGCGTGCCGAACTGCTTGAGCACCGCCAGGAACGACCCCTGGCCACTGCGGGCGATTTCCTGCAGCAGGGCGGGAATTCCATCCGCGGCCGCGTGCGGTGGCAGCACGCACTGGTACTGCACGAAGCCAGCCGGACCGTACATCCGGTTCCACTGGCTGATGCCATCAAGCGGATAGAAAAAGGGCAACAGGTGTGAGACGTGGCGCCGGCGTTGCGCGGGCTGGCGCCAGTAATAGAGCGTATTGAACGGGCGCAGGGTGAGCCGGTTGACCAGTGATATCGGTGGCGTCAGCGGCATCGACCACTGCCGCCGGGGCGTGGCCGGACGTTCGTCGGCCGGCTGCACGGCATGGCTGGCACGGGTGAAATGCCCACGGCCGAGGGCGCGGCCATGCGCCAGGCAGTCGATCCAGGCCACACTGTACTCGTGGCTCTCGCTGCTGTCCTGTGACAGTGCGAAGAAGTCGGCCAGGCTGGAGAAACGGATGTTCTCCACCTCAAGGCTGCTGCCCGGCACGCGGCGCAGCTGCAGCTCGGCATGGGTGACCAGTCCGGTCAGGCCAAGCCCACCGACGGTGGCTTCGAACCAACCGTCGCCATCGCCAGGCCTGCACACGCGGCGCTCGCCGTTGCTGCGCAGCAGCTCGAAGGACAGCACGTGGCGGCCGAAGCTGCCGGCCAGATGATGATTCTTGCCATGCACATCATTACCGATCGCGCCGCCCACGGTGACGTGACGCGTGCCTGGGGTAACCGGCAGGAACCAGCCCTGCGGCAGAACGAGCGCGATGATCTCGCCCAAGGTGACGCCAGCTTCGCAATGCAACCGTCCGCTGGCCGGGTCAAAGGCGATGAAGCGGTCCAGACCGCGACAGTCGAGCAGGGTGGCCCCCGGATTCTGGCAACTGTCGCCATAGCTGCGTCCATTGCCATGCGGCAGCGCGCTGCCTGCGAAGGCCGGCAGCGCGGCGAGCCGATCATGCACCCTGACCAGCGACTGTGGCGCGCGCGGATACCGCCCCCAGGAGTACGCGCCGTCCCGCATCAGATCGCCACCAGGGCAAACCCGGCGCACAGCACGGCCACCACCTGGCTGGCCCGGTCCGTGGCAGCGAACACGATCGGGTCATCGTGCATGTTGCCGCGATGCGCGATCACCCAGGCGCGGCTGACCCAGTACAGCAGGATCGGGCAGATGAACCACAGCAGCTTCGGGTTGCGGTACAGCTCCACGCTGTCGGGGCTGTTGATGTACAGCGCCATCACCAGCACGGCGCAGTAGCCGGCGGCCGCGCCCAGCGACTGCAGCAGCGGCAGGTCTTCCACGCCGTAGCCACGGCCGTTGGCGCGGGTCTTGCCACGTGCCAGCACCGCGTGGAGTTCGGTATAGCGCTTGAGCAGAGCCAGCGAGAGGAAAATGAACATGCTGAAGGCCAGCAGCCAGAACGACAGTTCTGCCCCGATGGCCACCGTGCCGCCGATGATGCGCAGGGTGTAGAGGCTGGCCAGCAGTACCACGTCGAGCATGACGATGCGCTTCAGGCGCAACGAGTAGGCAACGGTCAGCGCGTAGTAACCCGCCAGCACGGCCGCGAATGCAGGGCTGCAGGCCAGTGCCACGGCCAGCCCGCACAGTGTCAGCAGCGGGCCTGCAACCAGGCCGTGGAGCAGCGGCAGGCGACCGGCGGCAAAGGGGCGATGGCGCTTGCGCGGATGGCGGCGATCCGCATCGAGGTCGAGCAGGTCATTGAGCAGGTAGACGCCGGAGGCGCACAGGCTGAAGGCCGCGAAGGCGAGCAGGGCATCGGCCACCGCCGGTGCTTCCAGGAAGCGGTGGGCGGTCAACACGGGCACGAACACCAACAGGTTCTTCAGCCACTGGTGTGGCCGCAGCGCCTTCAACCATGCCTGCAGCCTGGATGGGGCGGGCCAGTGCCCCAGCAGCTGGGTGCGTTGCACTGCGGCACCGGCCAGGGCGCTGCGGTTGTTGACCACCCAGGCGCCTGCAGCGCGGGCCCAGACCGCCAGATCGACCGTGCCATTGCCGGCGTAGTCGAAACCACGCTCGCCGAAGGCATCCACCAGGGCCTGTGCCTTGTGCGTGCCGGACAGGTTGTGCTGGCCATCGCTGGCGATCACCTGCTCGAACAGGCCCAGGTGTGCGGCGATCGGCGCGACCAGCAGCTGGTCCGAGGCGGTACACAGCACCCGCGGGCGCTGCGCCGTGTCGCGCAGCAGTTCCAGAACTTTCGGGTTGTAAGGCAGGCGGCGTGGATCGATGGTGACGCGTGCAGCGATCTGCCGCTTCAGTGCGGCCTTGCCCTGCAGCAGCCAGAACGGCAGCAGGAACAGGTACAGCGGATTGCGCGCCAACAGCACCAGCAGCGATTCATACAGGAGGTCCGTGTCCAGCAGCGTGCCATCCAGGTCCACGCACAGGGCGCGGTCGTGGGCTGCAGGAGAGGGGGCAGGAGGCGCTGGGGGCATCGTTCGCGGGCTGACGCGGCGGGATCGTCCATTGTATCCGCGTTGGGGCATGGGCCAGAAAGCGGCATCCCGGCCCCGGGCCGCTGCATCCGTGCGGTTTGCTGCGCCGCAAACCCGTCGGATGCAGGCCTGCGGCTAGAATGCGCTTATCCATTCGCAGGGTACTACAGCAATGCAGCAATCGACTTCCGGCGGAAAGCGCGGCAAGCGCTACGCCAGCGCGGCGGAGGCCCTGCAGGGGGTGGTCGCCGATGGCCAGACCCTGGCCGTGGGTGGCTTTGGCCTGTGTGGCATTCCCGAGGCGCTGATCGCTGCGCTGCGCGACAGCGGCGTCAAGGGCCTGACCGTGATCTCCAACAATGCCGGCGTCGATGGCTTCGGCCTGGGCCAGCTGCTGGAAACGCGGCAGATCAAGAAGATGATTTCGTCCTACGTGGGCGAGAACAAGGAGTTCGAACGGCAGTTCCTGGCCGGTGAGCTGGAGCTGGAGTTCAACCCGCAGGGCACCCTGGCCGAGCGCCTGCGTGCCGGTGGCGCAGGTATTCCGGCGTTCTTCACTGCCACCGGCTACGGCACGGTGGTGGCCGAGGGCAAGGAGACCCGCGAGTTCGACGGCAAGCACTACGTGATGGAAACCGCGCTGCGCGCCGACGTGGCACTGGTCAAGGCCTGGAAGGCCGACGAGGCTGGCAACCTGGTGTTCCGCAAGACCGCGCGCAACTTCAACCCGGCCTGCGCGATGGCCGGCAAGGTGTGCATCGTGGAGGTGGAGGAGGTGGTGCCGGTCGGTGCGATTGATCCGGACCAGGTGCACCTGCCGGGCATCTACGTGCATCGCATCGTGCACAACGCGCATCCAGAGAAGCGAATCGAACAGCGCACCATCCGCGCGGAGGGCAACTGACATGGCGTGGACCCGAGATGAAATGGCCGCACGCGCGGCGCGCGAGCTGACCGATGGTGCCTACGTGAACCTGGGCATCGGCCTGCCGACGCTGGTCGCCAACCATATTCCCGACGGCGTGGATGTATGGCTGCAGTCGGAGAACGGCCTGCTCGGCATTGGCCCGTTCCCGACCGACGCCGAGGTCGACGCCGACCTGATCAACGCCGGCAAGCAGACCGTCACCGCACGTGCGGGCGCCAGCTACTTCGGCAGCCACGACAGCTTCGCGATGATCCGCGGTGGTCACGTCAACCTGGCCATCCTCGGCGCCATGCAGGTCACCGACAAGGGCGACCTGGCCAACTGGATGGTGCCCGGCAAGATGGTCAAGGGCATGGGCGGCGCGATGGACCTGGTGGCCGGCGTGCAGCGCGTGGTGGTGCTGATGGAGCACACCGCCAAGAACGGCGAGCACAAGATCCTGGCCGAATGCACGCTGCCGCTGACCGGCGTGGGCGTGGTCGACCGCATCATCACCGACCTGGCGGTGTTCGACGTGACTGACAAGGGCCTGCTGCTGGTGGAGGCCGCGCCGGGTGTCAGTGATGACGAGCTGAAGGAAAAGACCGGCGTCGCATTCCAGCGCGGCTGATCGATACGGGCAAGGGGGGCGCGTTGTGCCCCCCTCAACGTCAGCCGCGTCGGGCGTAGGCGTACTCGTCGCTGCTGGCATCGGCCTCGCCGAGGCAGGCTGCGGCTGTCGCGACGCGCAGTCCAGCGTGTTCGCAGCAGGCACCCAGTACACGTTCAATGGCGTGGGCCAGCGTTCCATCGATCTGGCCCTGCTCGATGTCGAAAGCGCTGCGATACAGATGCGCGTCCAACAATGGACGCAGGGCCTGCAGCCGCCACCAGCCCATGCTGCCGGCGCCAAACCGGCTGGTGTCCACGGGTACTTCCAACCCAAGCCGTGCCTGCAGTCGAGCCAATGCGAGACCATTGCCGCCCACGAAATCAGCGACGGGCAGCAGATGCCCTTCGGCCACCACCATGCCCAGCCCAGGGTCGGCCTCGAAGGCGGCAAGGATGCGTGCGGCACGCCCGCCCTGTACCAGCCGTTGCAGTAGTTCCTGCCGCCATTGGTCGCCATCTGCGCGATGGGTTGAGCGTTTCGTATGCAGCTTAAGCACCACTTCGTGCCCGGCCTGCAGCAGCCGTTCGGCGACCTCCAGGAACGGCAGGATGTCGCGACCGTGGTTGTCCACGGCCACCACCTCGCCCTCAAGCCCATGTGTCGCCAGGGCCTGCCGAACCTGATCGATCTGCGCAGCCGGGGTGGTCACTACGATTGCCCAGTCCAGTGTTGCCTCGCGCAGAGCTCGCAGCACTTCCGGCAGCGTCTCCAGATACCAGGCGTGGAGATGCACTGCCGGTGCGGGACGCGGCGCCGGCGCCGGCAACAACGCATCACGGGTGGCCTGCAGCCAAGCATGGCCGAGGCGGGCATCCGGTTCCAGCACGGCACCTTCAGCCCACTCGTTCCAAGCGTTTATGAACACCAGTCGCTGCGCCTGCGGTGCTGCGGAGAGGCGTTCATGGATCGTGGTGCGCAACCAGTCACGGTAACCACGTGGTGAGGCGTGCAGGTACACGCGGCCGCGACCGGAACGTCGGGCCTCGTTGTCCCAACCGGGGTTGACCCCGGGATAGAGCGGATAATCGGGCAGGGCACGGGCGGCGATTTCGCCGGCCAATTCGCGCCAATCGCGGACATCGCCATTGAAATCGGGATTGAGCAGCCACTGCTGTGCCGACAGCGAAGAGGGATTGCTCATGTTCGGCGGAAACTCGACCGCAGCGTCAAAGCCGATGTCGCGTGGATCGGGGCGCTCGAAGCCCTGGACGTAGGCCAGATGGATTTCGCCCACGCCGTTGTCGCGGCACCAGCGGCGCCAGCGCTCGGCAGTCGCACGGGCGTCGGGCAGCAGGTTCGGGCGATAGACCAGCAGCATCGGCCGCCCCTCGACCTTCAATGCACGGCGGTCGCGCAGGTAGGGCGCGACATGTGCGATGAAGGCCAGATCGTCCTCAGCGCTGTGCTGCTGGCCGATCAGGATATCGTCGTCGCGGCCGTCCCAGCGTCGCGCCCAGTTTTCATTGGCCCAGCACAGGCAGAACGGCAGGTCGATGCTGTCATCGGCCAGCCATTGCCGCAGCGGGTCCTCCATCAACGTGCGGCCGCTGAACCAGTAGTAATAGAAGCAGAACGCGCCGATGCCGTACTCGGCGGCAAGCTGCGCCTGGTCGCGCATCACCTGCGGGTTGCGCAGGTCATAGAAACCCAGATCGGCCGGAAGCCGCGGTTGGATGTGGCCTTCGAACTGCGGTAGCGCACGGGTGACGTTGCGCCATTCGGTGAAGCCCTTGCCCCACCAGGCGTCATTTTCGGGGAAGGTGTGGAATTGCGGCAGGTAGAACGCGACCAGCGTGGCGGGCATCGGGTCCGGCAGCGTGCCCTTCTGGTGCGGGCGGTGGCCGATCGCGGCCTCGTCCGCGCGCCAGCGGAGCTGCGCGCTGGCCCGCGGCCTACCCGCGTCCTGCTGTCCCTTTGGCGGCGGTGGCACCCAGTCGCCGTGCCGGGCCAGCCAGCGGGTACGCAGGCGGTCGCGCTGCGCCTGCGACAGCGGCAAGACCCGGAATACCGCGCGCAGCAACGGGAACAACGACTGGCGCAGGCTCATCGGGCGTAGCCCCAACCAGTCAGGCAATCGCAGGGTATCGGCATATGGGCAACGGTCATGGGCTCATTTTCAGTGTTGGCGGCCACGACGGCAAACGCCGGCGAATGCCGGCGTGCTAGCGTGTGGCCATGCTGTTCCCCCACGACCTGCCCGACGCCGACGTCCAGCACCTGCCGGGCTGGCTGGCCGCAGCCGACGCCGATCGGCTCATGGGGGCGCTGCTGGCCGACGTGCCGTGGGAGGTCCACCGCATCCGGATGTTCGGCAACTGGGTGGATTCGCCGCGGCTGAGCTGCTGGATCGGCGATCCGCAGGCCCGCTACCGCTATTCCGGTGCCGAGTTCGTGCCGCACCCCTGGCCGCCCGTGTTGCAGGCCGTGCGCGAGCGCCTGCAGGCCGAAGGCCACGGCCGCTTCAACAGCGTGCTGCTGAACCGCTACCGCAGCGGGGGTGACTCCATGGGTTGGCACAGCGATGACGAGCCGGAGCTGGGACCGGCCCCGGTGATCGCGTCGCTGAGCCTGGGCGCCGCGCGCCGTTTCCTGCTGCGCCGACGCGACGATACGGCGCGCAAGGCCGAATTCGTGCTGGGCCACGGTGACCTGCTGCTGATGGCCGGGCAGACCCAGCGCTTCTACCAGCACGCGCTGCCGAAGATGGCGCGGGTGCAGGGCGAGCGGATCAACCTGACCTTCCGCTGGATTACGCCGCGGTGACGAAGAAGGGGTCAGATCCCTTTCCCGTCGGGGAAGGGCTCTGACCCCTGCGACGCGTCAGCGCTTGGCTGCCGTGGCGTCGGCCTGCCCGCTCACCAGCGTCCAGCCCACCACATCCTGTGCCAGCTGCTGCAGGCCGCGCTCGAACGCCGCGGTCACCGCCGGTACGTCGGTACTGCCGACCGGCTGCGCCTGGCGGAAAGTGCGGTCGGCCACCACGCGCTGGTCGGCGACGTGGATCAGCTTGGCGTTGACTTCGATCACCACGGTCGGCGTAGCCTGGCCCTGGTAATCCGATTCGAAGCGGCGCACGTCGGTGGACAGCTTGTAGTCGGCACGGATGCCGGCGGTGCTGCGCGCCACGCCGCGGATGCGGCCGGAGTCTTCAAAGCCACGCAGCAGCGTGTCCTCGATCATGTCGGTGGCCGGCTGCGCCCAGCTGGCGCCCTTGTAGATCTCCAGCTGCGAGGGCGTCGGCCGCACGTTGATGCGCGGGCTGTCGACCAGGCGCGCGGCGCTGGGCTTGGCCAGCACCAGCTGCCAGCTGGCCTGCGGCCACGACGGGTCCGCCTTGACCTGCACGGACGGCGAGTACAGCGTCACTGCGGTTTTCTCGCTGCTGCCGAGGATGGAGCAGCCGCCCAGCAGGCCGACCATCGAAGCGGCCAGCAGCAGGCGCGGAAGGGGGGGCGTGCTCATTGGGGTTCGAACTCCTTCGGTGCGTCGCGGCCCAGCAGGTAGCGCGCGGGGTTGTTCTCGAGACGGTCGCTGACCCGGCGCAGATCGCGGATCAGGCCGCGCAGTTCGGTCAGCGTTGGGCCCAGCTGGCCGAGGCCATCGTTGGCGAAGCTGTTGATCGCGGCGCGGTTCTCGCCAAGGATCGAATCGGCGTTGCCGGCGGCCGAGTCGAGCTTGGCCAGGGTCGCGTCGAGCTTGTCGATGATGCCGGGCAGCTGCTGCACCAGGTTCTTGTCCAGGCGCTCGATGGTGCCGTTGGTGGTCTTCAGCGTGGTGTCCAGGCTGCGGGCGGCATCGCGCGCGCTGAGCAGCAGCGCCTGCGTGCCCTGGTCGCGGTCGGCCAGGCCGCCGCTGATCGTCTCCAGGTTGGCCAGCGTCGCGTTGATCGAGGCCACGTTGCGGTCGCTGAGGATCTGGTCCATGCGCTCGACGATGCGGTTGGCCACATCGGTGATGTTCTGCAGCGCCGAGGGCGTGGTCGGGATGATCGGTGCCGGATCCTTGTTGACCGTGGTCAGCGCCGGCGACTGCGGCGTGCCGCCGCTGAGCTGGATGATCGACGGGCCGGTCAGGCTGGTGATCGCCAGCTTGGCGCGGGTATCGGTCTTGACCGGCGTGTTGGAGTTCAGGCGGATGCGCGCGACCACCTGGCGCGGGTCGTCGGGCACCAGGTTCAGTTCGGTGATCGAGCCCACCGCGATGCCGTTGTATTGCACCGGGCTGCCCACCGACAGGCCGGTCACCGCCTCGCGGAAGACCACGCGGTACTCCTGCCAGGTGCGGTCGGAGGAGTATTTGGCCGCCCACAGTCCGAAGGCCAGCAGGGCCAGGCCGGTGATCAGGGTGAACGCGCCGATCAGCACGTAGTTGGCTTTGGTTTCCATGGCTCAGGCACTCTCGATCTGTTCGCCCCGCGCGGCGCGCGCGCGGGGTCCGTGGAAGTATTCCTGGATCCACGGATGATCCAGTTTCTCGATGTCCGGCAGCGGCGCATTGGCCACCACCCTGCGGTCGGCCAGCACGGCGACGCGATCGCAGATGGCGTACAGCGTGTCCAGGTCGTGGGTGATCAGGAACACGGTCAGCCCCAGCGCTTCCTGCAGGGTCTTGATCAGGCGGTCGAAGGCGGCCGCGCCGATCGGGTCGAGGCCGGCGGTGGGTTCGTCCAGGAACAGCAGCGGCGGATCCAGCGCCAGCGCCCGCGCCAGGCCGGCGCGCTTGCGCATGCCGCCGGACAGCTGCGAGGGCAGCTTGTTGATCGCATCGGCGGGCAGGCCGGCCAGCTTCACCTTCAGCAGCGCCAGTTCGTAGTGCCAGCGCTCGGGCAGTTCGCGGTGGTGTTCCTTCAGCGGCACCTGCACGTTCTCGCCCACGGTCAGCGAGGAGAACAGGGCGCCGTCCTGGAACAGCACGCCGGTGTTGCGTTCGATGTGCAGGCGGCTCTCGGCGTCGTCGGCACGCGCGTCGCGGCCCAGCACTTCGATCTGGCCCTCGTCGGGCGTGCGCAGGCCCAGGATCGAGCGCATCAGCACCGACTTGCCGGTACCGGAGCCACCGACCACGCCCAGGATCTCGCCGCGGCGCACGTCCAGGTCCAGGTCTTCGTGCACGGTCTGGCTGCCGAAGCGGTTGACCAGGCCGCGCACGCGGATGGCCAGCTCGTGGCCGTCGCCATCGCGCATGTCGAGCGTTTCAGGGGAAGAGGAGGTGCTCATGTCACCAGTCCATGTGCATGAACCACAACGCCGCGAAGGCGTCGATGATGATCACCAGCGAGATCGTCTGCACCACGCTGGAGGTGGTGCGCTCGCCGACCGACTGCGCGGTACCTTCGACCTTCAGGCCCTCCAGGCAGCCGATCAGGCCGATCACCAGCGCGAACACCGGCGCCTTCGACAACCCCACCAGCAGGTGCCGCACTTCCATCGTCTCGTGCATGCGCGCGATGTACATCTGCGGCGGGATGTCGAGGTCGAACGCACCGACGGTGATGCCGCCGGCCAGGCCCGCGATCATCGCGATGAAGGTCAGCAAGGGCAGGGTGACCAGCAGCGCCAGCAGTCGCGGCAGCACCAGCAGGTCGACCGGGTCCAGGCCCAGCGTGCGCATCGCATCGATCTCCTCGCGTGCCTTCATCGCGCCGATCTGCGCGGTGAACGCACTGGCGGTACGGCCGGCCAGCACGATCGCGGTCAGCAGTACGGCGAACTCACGCAGGAAGGCGATGTTGACCAGCTCGACCACGTAGATCTCGGCGCCGAAGTCGCGCAGGATGGTCGAGCCGAGGAACGCGATCACCGCGCCCACCAGGTAGGACAGCAACGCCACCAGCGGCACCGCATCCAGCCCCACCTGTTCCATCTGATGCACGGTGGCGGTCAGCCGGAAACGGCGCGGTTCCTTGACCAGCCGGGCCGCCTTGACCAGGTTCTCGCCGAGGAAACTGCACAGGGCCTTGATGTTGTGGCCAGTGGCGTGGACGCTGACACCCAGCCGCTCCAGTGCCGCCAGCACGCCGAAATCGCGCTTGGCCCTGGGCCGGTCATCGGCCACTTCCTCGATGGTGCATACCAGCGCCTGGTGGTCCGGGCGGAACTGCAGCGCGTCTTCGTGGAGATCGGCGCGATGGGCCACGCGCAGCACCTGCAGCACGCCGGCCGAATCCAGCTGCTCGATGCCGGTGGCATCGATGCCGGTCAGCTTGTCGGGAACGCCGTGCAGGACCTCGGCCGCGGCCAGCGCGGTCTTCAAGGTCCAGGTGCCGGACAGGTGGATCAGGCCCGGGTCATGGGCATCCTGTTCGAGCTGGGGGGCGAGGTTCGGGGTGACGTGGGCCATTCGGGTCGCAGCATAACCGTTCTGTCTTGGGCATCGCGTCGAACTCGGATGAATTTCTCCGGTAAGCCCCTGCCTAGGTAATACTACGGCGCATGTCCGCAGATGCTCACACGATCCCCACGCCCCAGGCCACCTACGCGCAGCGCGTGGCCTTCGTTTCCGAGATCGCCGGGCGCCTGCACAGCTATGGCACCACGGCCCAGCGCCTGGAGACGGCGGTGGTGGCACTGGCCCGCCAGCTCGATCTGGATTGTGAACCGTGGTCGAATCCCACCGGTATCATCCTCAGCTTCAGCGACCCGGCGCAGGCCATCGGCTCCAGTGACATCACCCGCGTGATCCGCCTGGCGCCCGGTGAAAACGACCTGCACAAGCTCAGCGTTGCCGACCATATCGCCGAAGAAGTGTCCAACGGGCGGATGAGCATCGCCCAGGGCCACACCGCGCTGCGGCAGCTGGACAAGGATCCGGGCCGGCGCGGCAAGCTGCGCACGATCCTGTCGTTCACCCTGGGCGCGGCTGGCGTGGCCGGCATGTGGAAGCTGCCGTGGCTGGACATCGCCACCGCCGGTGTCATCGGCCTGATGATCGGCCTGCTCGGCATGGTTACCGACCGTCGCCCGGCCACCCGCGAAGCCGCCGAGGCACTGGCCGCGCTGCTGGCCGGCATGGTTGCCACTCTGGTGGCCTCCTTCATCGGCGCGCTCAACCTCAATACGGTGATCATCGCGTCGCTGGTGGTGCTGCTGCCCGGCATGTCGCTGACCAATGCGGTCAACGAACTGGCCAGCCAGCACTGGGTATCGGGCACCGCGCGCTTTGCCGGCGCGCTGACCACCATCATGAAGCTCAGCGTCGGCGCGATGATCGCGGTGACCCTGGCCGACGTGCTCGGACTGGACCCGGTGATACGGGCGGCGCGACCGCAGGGACCGTGGGTGGAGTGGGGTTCGCTGCTGACCGCGGCCTTTGCGTTCGCGATGCTGTTCAAGGCCAACCGCCGCGATTACCCGTGGGTGATCGCCGCCTCGGTGGCCGGCTATGCGATCTCCAAGTTCGGTGGCCACGCCTGGGGCGCGCCGGCCGGCATCTTCCTGTCGGCGATGCTGCTGACTGCCGGCGGCAATCTGTTCGGTCGCCTGGTCGGGCGTCCGGGCGCGATCATCCGCTTGCCCGGCATCATCATGATGGTGCCCGGCAGCACCAGCCTGCGCGGTGTGCTGACCCTGGTCCAGCAACAGGATGTCGGCGCCGGCCAGAGCGTGTTCCTCACCGTGCTCAACGTGGTGATGGCGCTGGTCGCCGGCCTGCTGTTCGGCAACCTGCTGATGCCCGCCCGCAAAACCCTGTGATGATGTCGGTGGGTGTGGACCTCGGTCCACACACCGGAGAATGAAAAACGCCGGCTTTCGCCGGCGTTTTTCATTCCAACCCGATCCGGCCTCAGGCCTTCTTGATCAGGAAATCTTCCGGCTTCTTGTTGCCCTTGGCGGTCAGTTCAGCCATCCAGCGCGGCTGCTTGCCACGGCCGGTCCAGGTTTCCTTCGGATTGGCCGGGTTGCGGTACTTCGGTGCCACCTTGCCCAGCTTGCGGCCGGCGCTCTTCGACGGCGCCTTGGCGGCCGGGGCGGCCTTGCGGGCACGCGTGGCCGGGGCGCTGCCGAACAGTTCTTCGATGGTGTAACCCTCGGTCTTGGCCAGCTTGGTCAGCTGGGCCCGGACCTTGGTGATCGGCCGGCGCTTGGCGACGATGGTCTGCTGCTTCTTGGCGGTACGGATCAGGGCGCCCAGCTCGCGTGCTGACAGGCCGGTCAGGTCAATGCTCATTTACGGTTACTCCGGAAACTAATGTGTGGACGGGACAAGCCAGTCCATGGCGTCGGCGGACAGAATAGAGATGAATTAATCACAGCACAAATGCAGGCGGGTCATGGCGTGGCGGCATGCAGACGCCGTCGCGGTGATTTTGACCGGATTATGTCCGCTGCAATATCGGGGAAGGCCGCGGCAGAAAAAAAAAGACCGGGGCAGGCCCCGGTCTTTTTGCCGATCAGCCCTGCAGGCGCTGCAGCAGGGAGGCCTTGTCCAGGCTTTCCGCTTCGCTGGCGCGGCGCGAGCGGTATTCGTAGGTGCCGGCGGCCAGGCCACGTTCGCTGACCACCACGCGATGCGGAATGCCGATCAGTTCCATGTCGGCGAACATCGCGCCGGGACGCAGGCCACGGTCGTCAAGCGCGGCGTCCAGGCCGGCGTCGCGCAGTTCCTGCAGCAGGCTGGCCGCGGCATCGGCCACGGCGGCGTCGCCCTTCGGATTGATCACGCACACCACCACCTGCCACGGCGCCATCGCGTCCGGCCAGATGATGCCGGCCTCGTCATGGTTCTGTTCGATCGCGGCAGCCACAACCCGCGAGATACCGATGCCGTAGCAGCCCATCGCCATCACCGCTGCCTTGCCGTTCTCGTCCAGCACGGTGGCGTCCAGCGCCTCGGCGTACTTGCGGCCGAGCTGGAACACATGGCCGACCTCGATGCCGCGGGCGATCTTCAGTTCGCCGCCGTCCACGGCACGATCGCCGGCACGCACGTTGCGGATGTCGGCCACTTCCGGCTCCGCCAGGTCGCGGCCCCAGTTGACGCCGGCCAGGTGGAAACCGGCCTCGTTGGCGCCAACGACGAAGTCGGACATCGCCGCCACTTCGCGATCGGCGACCACGCGGATGGCCTTGGCCGGGGCGACCGGGCCGAGGAAGCCCGGTACGCTGCCCAGGTACTCGGCGATCTCCGCTTCGCTGGCGAACCGCTGCTCGTCCAGGCCGGCGACCTTGGCCAGCTTGATCTCGTTGACTTCGTGGTCGCCACGCACCAGCACCAGCACGAACTGCTGGGCCTCGCCTTCGCCGGCGATCAGCGCCACCGACTTCACCGTGCGCTGCAGGTCGATGCCGAGCAGGGCAGCGACGTCCTCGCAGGTCTTCTGGGTGGGGGTATCCACCTTGCGCATCGCTTCGGTGGCGGCGGCACGCGGTGCCGGATCGGCGGCGATCGCCGCCTCCATGTTGGCCGCGTAGTCCGAGCCGGTGGAGAACACCAGCGCGTCCTCGCCCGAATCGGCGATCACGTGGAACTCCTGCGAGGCATCGCCGCCGATCGCGCCGGAGTCTGCCTGCACCATGCGGAAGTCCAGGCCGAGGCGGGTGAAGATGCGGCTGTAGGCCGACTTCATGTTCTCGTATTCGCGCACCAGGCACTCATCGTGCAGGTGGAACGAATAGGCGTCCTTCATCAGGAATTCGCGCGAACGCATCACGCCGAAGCGCGGGCGGATTTCGTCGCGGAACTTGGTCTGTACCTGGTAGAAATTCACCGGCAGCTGCTTGTAGCTGGACAGCTCGCTGCGCGCGAAGTCGCAGGCGGCTTCTTCGGCGGTCGGGCTGTAGCAGAACACCTGGTCCTTGCGGTCCTTGATCTTCAGCAGCTGCGGGCCGAACTTCTGCCAGCGGCCGGTCTGCTCCCACAGTTCCTTCGGCTGGATGGTCGGGATCTGGAATTCCACCGCACCGGCCCGGTCCATTTCCTCGCGCACGATGCGCTCGACCTTGCGCAGCACGCGCAGGCCCAGCGGCGACCAGGTGTACAGGCCCGATGCCAGCTTGCGGATCATGCCCGCGCGCAGCATCAGCCGATGGCTGGTCAGCTCGGCGTCGCTGGGGGTTTCCTTGGTGGTGTGCAGGTGGAACTGGGAGAGGCGCATCGTCGGCTTCGGATAACGGCAGAGACCTCTATTCTGCCAGCCCGGCCGGGGGGAGGGGTATCGGCAGGGCCGCGCCCTGCACCCGCGGTAGTGCCGGCCGCTGGCCGGCAACCTCAGAAGCAACAGCCGAAGCAACAGCGGGTCATGCGGCTCACGCCCCCGCAACCGGACCCGCCCCGCCCAACCCACAGAAAGCCCAGAGCCGGCTGTTGCCCTTGCTGTTGCCTCTGCGGGTGCAGGGCTGCAAGCCCTGCCGATACCCTCATTGTGCCGGGCAGTAAGCCTTGATGGCCGCCTCCGCCAATCCCCTCTGCGCGGTGTGCTGCTCCGGGGTCAACGGGGTATCGGCCTTGCCATCGCCATCGGTGTCCTGCATCACCTGGCCACCGCCGTCCAGCAGGGCCAGGTTGGCCCGGGCCGTGCTGCACTGCTCGGGGACCGGCGCGGCCGGGGCCTCGCTGCTGGCTGCGGCCTGCGGGGTGCGCGCTTGCTCGCGGGTCTCGTACTTCCGGCCCGCCGGCGGGGTCTCCGAGTACTGGGTCACGCCCCGGGCGTCCTTCCATTTGTAGACGGGACCGGCCACGGCGTTGGCACTGGCCAACAGCAGCAGGCATCCAAGGCAGGACAGGGCACGCATGGCAGACTCCACGAAATGGGCGCAGAACATCGATTGCAGCATTGGCGCCGACCGCTGGCAAGTCGATTAAACTGGATTCCATGGACCCGATCACACCGCCGCCGCGCTCGCGCACGATTTACCTGCTGCCCAACCTGTTCACCACCGCCGGCCTGTTCGCCGGCTTCTACGCGATCATCGCCGCGGCCAATGGGGATTTCGTCAACGCCAGCATCGCCGTGTTCGTGGCGGCGGTGATGGATGGCCTGGACGGGCGCGTGGCGCGCCTGACCGGCACCAGCAGCGAATTCGGCGTGCAGTACGACTCGCTGGCCGACCTGGTCAGCTTCGGCATGGCCCCGGCGCTGGTGATGTACCACTGGTCGCTGTCGTGGCTGAAGTTCGACGATCCGCTGCTCGGCCGCGTCGGCTGGGCCGTGGCCTTCCTGTATGCGGCCTGCGCGGCACTGCGCCTGGCCCGCTTCAATACCCAGGTGGCGGTGGTCGACAAACGCTGGTTCGTCGGCCTGGCCAGCCCGGCCGCAGCGGGCCTGATGATGTCCTTCGTCTGGGCCTTTGCCGATGGCAACCTGGGCTGGGATGGCAACCAGCTGCGCTATGTGGCGCTGGCGGTGACGATTATCGCTGCGCTGCTGATGGTCAGCCGCATCCGCTTCTGGAGCTTCAAGGGCGGCGGTGCCAAGGGCACCCGTTCGGACCGCGTGCCGTTCCTGGTGCTGGCACTGGTGCCGGTGGCCATCGCCATTGCGGTCATCGACCTGCCGCGCGTGCTGTTCGCGGTCGGCATCCTGTACGCCTTGTCCGGCCCGGTGATGTGGGCCGTCCAGCGCCTGCGCAAGAAAACCGAGGCGGCGTGAGCCAGGACCTGCCCGTGCTGTGGTCCCCGGCCCAGCAGGCCTGGCTGCAGGCCATGGGCTACACCGTCTATCACGACGGCCAGCTTGCGGCCGAGCTGGACGCCGCGCTGCAGTTGAGCGTGGCCGAAGCCGAGGCCAGCGTTGCCCCGCCACACCCGGTGCCGCCGCTGGAGACGGCGCGCGCACTGCCGGCCAGGCCGGCGCCCGCCACCGGCCAGCAACGCCCGGCACCGCCGCGCCGCGAAACGCCGGTCAGGGCGCCGGACACCGTGCCGGCCGCTGAGCGACCGTTGCCCAGCGGCACCGCGCGGGAACCGGTGGTGCGCCTGCCGGACCGTCTGCAGATCGCGCTGCTGCGCGCGTCCGGCTGCAACCCGAATGACCCGGCCACGCAGGCGCTGATGGACAGCTGGCCGCTGGACCAGCTGCGCCGCGATCCGGCGGCCAAGCGTGCGCTGTGGCCGCAGCTGCGAGCCCTGCGCAAGCGGGGAACGCCATGAGCGCGGTGACCCGGCCGGGTCCGGTCAGCCTGCGCGCGCTGCGCGAGAGCGACCTCAATGCCGTGATGGCGATCGAGCTGCGGGGCTATCCCTTCCCCTGGACCCGCGGCATCTTCATCGACTGCCTGCGCGCCGGCTATCCCGGCCTGGCGATGGAGCGCGATGGCCTGCTGGTCGGCTATGGCGTGCTCAGCATCGCCGCCGATGAAGCGCACGTGCTGAACATCTGCATCGATCCGCTGGCGCAGTCGCGCGGGCTGGGCCGCCAGCTGCTGCGCGCGCTGGTGCAGCTGGCCGCCGATCGCGGCGCACAGCGCGTGTTCCTGGAAGTGCGCCCATCCAATACGCCGGCACTGGCGCTGTACCACAGCGAAGGCTTCAACGAGATCGGCCGCCGCCCGCGCTACTACCCGGCTGCACAGGGCCGCGAGGATGCGGTGGTGATGGCCATCGAGCTGGTCGACGGCGACCTGCAGGCGATGCCGCCGCTGTAAAGGGGAGGGGTTGCCGGCCAGCGGCCGGCACTACCGATGCGTCGCTCACGCCAGGCGCAACGCCAGCACACCGCCGACGATGAGCACCGCTGCCAGCCAGCGCGCGCGGGGTATCCGTTCGCGCAGCAGGAACACCGAGATCAGCAGCGCGAACAGGATCGAGGATTCGCGCAGCGCCGAGACCATCGCCACCGGCACCTGCGTCATGGCCCACAGCGCCATCGCATAGGAGGCGGTGGTGCCGACGCCGCCGGCCAGCCCCAGCGGCCAATGCTGCCGTGCATAGTGCAGCACCGCGCTGCCGCGCGTGTACACCGCCCACAGCGGCAGCGGGATACCCGATAGCAGGAACAACCACAACGTGTAGCTGAGCGCGTTGCCGGACTGGCGTGCGCCGTGCGCGTCGACCAGCGTGTAGGTAGCGATCATCGCTGCGGTCAGCAGCGGCAGTCGCAGCTGGCCGCCCCGTGCACCCAGCGCCATGCACAGGATGCCGGTGCTTACCAGCACCACCCCGAGCCAGGCTGCTGCCGGCAGCGTCTCACCCAGCAGCGTGCCCGCCAGTGCGACCAGGATCGGCGCGCAGCCACGCATCAGCGGATAGGCCAGGCTCATGTCGACCTGCTGGTAACAGCGCGCGACCAATCCGTAGTAGTTCACCTGCAGCAGCACCGACGCGGCCAGCCAGGGCCAGCTGTGCGCGGCCGGGAACGGCAGCAGGGGCAGCGCAGCGGCGGACAGCAGTGCTGCGCTTCCGGTGACCAGCACCGTGCCGAGGAACTTGTCCGGCCCGCGTTTGACGATCGCGTTCCAGCTGGCATGCAGCGCCGCGGCAGCGAGGACCAGCAGGAAGATGGAAATCGGCATCCGGTGATGATGCCATGCGAGAGAAATGCAGAGTCGAGCCATGCTCGACTGCTGTCATGCGTCGAGCACCGCCCGACTCTACAGAAGGAAACGCCGGGCAGTGCCCGGCGTTTCCCTGCGACGGTTACAGCTTCGCGCGCTGCTCGCGCAGGCCGGCCAGCTGGGTGTTCCAGTCGACCAGGCGCACGCGTTCCTGCTCGACCACCGCCGGCGGCACCTTGTCGGTGAACCTGGCCAGCTTGGTCTCGCTCTTTTCCTGTTCGCCTTCCACGCGCTTGATTTCCTTGTCCAGGCGCGCACGCTCGGCATCAAGATCGACCAGGCCTTCCAGCGGTACCAGCAGCTTCAGCTCGCCCACGATCGCGGCCGCGGCCGGCGGCGCGCTTTCGCTCTCGGCCAGCCACTGGATGCTGTCCAGCTTCAGCAGGAACGACAGCGAGGCGCTGAAGCGTTCGATGCGCACGCGGTCCTGCGCCAGGCCGGCCTGCAGGCGCAGCGGCACCTGCCTGGACGGCGCGACGTTCAGTTCGCTGCGCACGCGACGCACCGCACTGATCACCGCCTTCAGCCATTCCACGTCGGCCTCGGCCTGGGCGAAATCGCCCTCGAACTCAGCGGCAGTGGGGTACGGGCGCAACGACAGCGTGGTTTCGGCCAGGCCCAGGCGCGGCGCCAGCTGCTGCCACAGCTGTTCGGTGATGAACGGCGTCAGCGGGTGCAGCAGGCGCAGCAGCGCTTCCAGCACGTACAGCAGGGTGTGGCGGGTGCTCTCGGCATCGGCGGCGTCGGCGCCGTTCAGCGCCGGCTTGCTCAGTTCCAGGAACCAGTCGCAGAACGCGTTCCAGGCGAATTCGTACAGGCACTGCGCCAGCAGGTCGAAACGATAGGCGGCGAAATGGCCCTGCGCTTCGGCGGTGGTGGCGGCCAGGCGCGCGAGGATCCAGCGCTCGGCATCGGTACGCGGCTTGGGAACGCCGGTGAACGCAGCACCTTCGGTGTTCATCAGCGCGAAGCGGCTGGCGTTCCACAGCTTGTTGCAGAAGTTCTTGTAGCCCTCGGCGCGGTTCATGTCGAACTTGATGTCGCGGCCGTGGGTGGCCAGCGCGGCGATGGTGAAGCGCAGCGCATCGGCACCGTGGGCCGCAATGCCGTCCGGGAATTCCCTGCGGGTGGCCTTCTCGATCTTCTCCACCATCTTCGGCTGCATCAGGCCGCCGGTGCGCTTGGCGACCAGGTCGTCGATGCTGATGCCGTCGATGATGTCCAGCGGGTCGAGCACGTTGCCCTTGCTCTTGGACATCTTCTGGCCCTGGCCGTCGCGGATCAGGCCGGTGAAGTAGACGTCCTTGAACGGGATCTTCCCGACCAGGTTGTCGGTGGCCATGATCATGCGCGCCACCCAGAAGAAGATGATGTCAAAGCCGGTGATCAGCACCGACGATGGCAGGTAGCGGTCGAAGCCGCGCTCGGCCATGGCCTGTTCGTTGGGCCAGCCCAGGGTGGAGAACGGCCACAGCTGCGAGGAGAACCAGGTCTCCAGCACGTCGCTTTCCTGGTTCAGCACCACCTCGCTGCCCAGGTTGTGCTTTGCCCGCACCTCCTCTTCACTGCGGCCGACGTAGCAGGTGCCGGTAGCGGCGTCGAACCACGCCGGAATGCGATGGCCCCACCACAGCTGGCGGCTGATGCACCAGTCCTGGATGTTGTTCATCCAGTGGCGGTAGGTGTTGATCCAGTTCGGCGGCACGAAGGCAATGCTTCCGTCCTCGACCAGTTCCAGGCCACGCCTGGCCAGCTCGTCCATCTTCACGAACCACTGGTCGGTCAGGTACGGCTCGATCACCTGGCCGGTACGGTCGCCGCGCGGCACCTGCAGCTTGTGTGCCTTGGTTTCGACCAGGATGCCCAGGTCTTCCAGTTCGGCCAGCACGGCCTTGCGCGCGTCATAACGGTCCAGGCCCCGGAAGCGTTCCGGCGCGTTCTCGTTCAGCGCCGCCACCGGGGTGAACAGGTTGATCATCGGCAGGCTGTGGCGCACGCCGACTTCATAGTCATTGAAATCATGGGCCGGAGTGACCTTGACCACGCCGGTGCCGAACGCGCGGTCCACGTACTCGTCGGCGATCACCGGCACGCGGCGGCCGGTCAGCGGCAGCACCACGCTCTTGCCGATCAGGTGCGCGTAGCGCGCGTCTTCCGGGTGCACCATCACCGCGGTATCGCCCAGCAGGGTTTCCGGGCGGGTGGTGGCGACCACCAGGTAGTCGCGGGTCTCGCGCAGGGTTTCCACGCCGTCGGCATCGCGCTCGACGTGCTCGTAGCTCAGGCCTTCATCGAGCGTGTAGGCGATCGACCACAGGAAGCCGTCTTCCTCGGCGCTCTCCACCTCCAGGTCGGAAATGGCGGTCTTCAGCACCGGGTCCCAGTTGACCAGGCGCTGGCCACGGTAGATCAGGCCCTGCTCGTACCAGCGCACGAACGCTTCATTGACCGCTGCCGACGGCTGCGGGTCCATGGTGAAAGTGCTGCGCGACCAGTCGGCGGAGGTGCCGAGGCGGCGCATCTGGCGCTCGATGGTGTCGCCGGACTGCTGCTTCCACTCCCAGACCTTGCCGATGAAGCCTTCGCGGCCCAGCGAGTCGCGGGTCTCGCCCTTGCCTTCCAGCGCCAGGTTGCGGCTGACCACCATTTCGGTGGCGATGCCGGCGTGGTCGGTACCGACCTGCCACAGCGTGTCGTAGCCGCGCATGCGGTGGTAGCGCACCAGCGCATCCATCAGGGTCTGCTGGAACGCGTGGCCCATGTGCAGCGTGCCGGTCACGTTCGGCGGCGGCAGCAGGATGGTGTACGGCTCGCCCGTGCCGGACGGCTTGAAGTGGCCGGCCTTCTCCCAGGCCTCGTAGAGGTCGGTCTCGAAGGACGTCGGGTCGTAGCTGGAGGCGAGTTGGGTCATGCGGGGGAACCAGGAGGTAATCGTTGAAGGATCAGGGCGCGGCGGCGGCCCATCAAGGGGGCCGGGGCGCGCTTACATGTCGTGCTTGTTCAGGTCGTAACCGGCCGCCTTGTACTGGCGCCAGCGCTCGCGCAGCGGTTCGCGCGCTTCCGGATCGGCCGGAACCACTTCCAGCACGCGCTCGCACTGGCCCAGCCAGGGCGCGTCGCGCAGGTTGATCACCAGCGGACGCGCCGGTGCCTCGGTGCCGGGCACGGCGATCAGCACCAGGGCTTCTTCCTCGTCCATGTCTTCCCCGGCGATCTGGTGCGGGATGTAGGCATCGTTGTCGAAGGCCCACAGCAGCTCGTCCAGCTCCTCGGCCTGGGCCTGGTCGCGGGCCAGCACCAGGGTGAACAGCCCGGCGTCGTTGGCCTTGCGCGCCAGTTCGCAGACCAGGCGCAGGGGCTCGGTCAGGAAGCGGGGCTTGGCGATCAGGTAGAAGTCGGCGCGGGGCATGGCAGGGTCCGGGTCAGGCAGGGGCCCGGCAGTGCCGGGCGAGGCCCCGGCCGGCGTCTGCCGGCCAGGGTCGGGTACGGCATCAGGCGCGGGGGACCTGGTCCAGCAGCCACTGGCTCAGCAGGCCGACCGGGCGGCCGGTGGCCATGCCGCGCTTGCCTTCATCGCTGGCCACGCCGGCGATGTCCAGGTGGGCCCAGCGCTGGCCTTCGGTGAAGCGCGACAGGAAGCAGCCGGCGGTGATCGCGCCGGCCCAGCGGCCGCCGATGTTGTAGACGTCGGCGAAGGTCGAATCCAGCATCGGCTGGTATTCGTCCCACAGCGGCAGGCGCCAGGCGCGGTCGAACACCTGCTCGCCGGCGGCCAGCAGCTCGCTGGCCAGGTCGTCGTGCTTGCTCATCAGGCCGGCGGTCTGGTGGCCCAGGGCGACCATGCAGGCACCGGTCAGGGTGGCGACGTCGACCAGCGCGGCCGGTTCGAAGCGCTGCGCATAGGTCAGTGCGTCGCACAGGATCAGGCGGCCTTCGGCGTCGGTGTTGCCGACTTCGATGGTCTTGCCCGACATCGAGGTGATCACGTCGGACGGACGGTAGGCGTTGCCGTCGATGGCGTTTTCCACCGCCGGCACCACCACCACCAGGTTCAGCGGCAGCTTGGCCTTGACCGCCGCGACGAAGGTGCCGATGACGTTGGCGCCACCGCACATGTCGTACTTCATCTCTTCGATGCCGCCCTGGGTCTTCAGGTTGACGCCACCGGTATCGAAGGTGATGCCCTTGCCGACCAGCACGTAGGGCTTGGCGTCGCCACCATTGTTCCACTTCAGCACGACCAGGCGCGGGCGGTTGGCCGAACCACGGGCTACCGCCAGCAGCGAGCCCATGCCCAGCGCTTCCATCTGGTGCTCGTCGAGGATCTCGGCTTCGGCACCGTCGTGCTCGCCGGCGAAGTTCACGCCGACCTCGGCCAGGTAGGCCGGGGTGCAGTAGTTCGGCGGCAGGTTGCCCAGTTCGCGGGCGAACTCGACACCGGCAGCGATCGCCTGGCCCTGGGCCAGCGCCTGGGCGTCGTCACCGGCAATGGCGAGCTGGGCCAGGCCGGCATCGTCGGCCTTCTTCTTGCCCAGGGTGGCGGTGTAGCGATACGCGGCGTGATCGGCGGCGATCACCGCCTGGCGGATCGCCCAGGCCGCATCGCGGTCCTTCACGGCCACTTCGGACAGGGTGAACAGCGCGCTGCGGGCGGCACCGGCCTTCAGCGCGCGCACCGCATCGCCCACGGCCTTCAGGTACTGCGGCACGCCGAAGCGGGCGGCGTCGCCCAGGCCGACCACCAGCACGCGCGGCGCGGTCACGCCCGGCAGGTCGTGCAGCAGGGTGGTCGCGCCGGTCTTGCCGGACAGGTCGCCACGCTGGGCCAGGGCGGCCAGGCGGCCACCGCTGGCGGCGTCCAGCGCCTGCGCGGCCGGGGTCAGGGTATGGTCGGCATACGCGCCGACCACCAGGCAATCAACGGTGGCGGCGGCCGGAGCAACGTGGTTCAGGGTGAATTCGAGGGCCATTGAGCAGATTCCATTGGCGAGTCCGTACAATCGCAGGCCGTTTACGCCCAGACAGTAGACTGGGCGGCACCGCGAACGAACCCCAGAGTTTAAACCACCGCCCCATGCTGAAGCTCGACCGATACCTGCTGGGCGATTTCGTCCAGAGTTTCCTGGCTACCCTGATCGTCCTGCTGGTGGTCAGCGTGGGCGGCGTGCTGGTGGACATCCTCGGCAACATCGCCGACGGGCGCCTGCCGGCCAAGCTGCTGTTCTCGCAGCTGGGCCTGCAGTTCATCGCCTACCTGCCGCTGATCCTGCCGCTGGCGCTGATGCTGGGCCTGCTGCTGGCCATTGCCCGCCTGTACCGCGACTCGGAGATGGCGGTCATCACCGCGATCGGGGTAGGCCCCAAGCGGCTGCTGCGGCCGCTGCTGATGCTGGTGGTGCCGGTGGTGCTGCTGGTCGGCGCCTGCTCGCTGTGGCTGGGCCCGTGGGCCGGCCGGGTGGCCGAGCAGATGATCATCGAGGCCAACCGCAGCGTGCTGATGGCCGGCCTGGAGCCGGGCCGTTTCACGCCGCTGCCCAACGGCGGCGTGGTCTACCTGTCCTCGATCTCGCCCGACGGCACCCAGCTGGGCAAGGTGTTCCTGCAGCGGCAGAAGGACGACCGCCTGGAAGTGGTGTCGGCCAACAGCGGCCGCATGTACTTCGAGGGCACCCGCCAGCGTTTCCTGGAGCTGGATGATGGCCACCAGGTGGAGGGGCCGGTGGCCGGGGCGCTCGATTACCGGCTGGCGACCTTTGCCCGCAACGACGTGGCCCTGCCCGACGGCGCGCAGACCCGCACCGAGGACGACCCGGAACTGATGCCCACCCTGCAGCTGATCGGCGATGCGCGCCCGCAGGCGCAGGCGCAGCTGCACCGCCGCCTGGCACCGCCGCTGATCGCGCTCGCCTTCGCCCTGCTGACCGTGCCGCTGGGCCGCAGTTCGCCGCGCCAGCAGCGTTATGGCCGCATGATGCTGGCCCTGATGGCCTACATGGTGGGTACCAACCTGATGTTCATCGGCAGTGGCTGGATCGCCAACGGCAAGATTCCGGCCGCGCTTGGTCTGTGGTGGTTGACGGTGCCGCTGCTGGCGCTGGCGATCTGGATGTATGTACGTGATGGCCGCCTGGGCCGCCCGAAGGGAGCCCGCGCATGAGGCTGCGCCCGATGCGTTTCGACCTCTACCTGGGTCGCTCGGTGTTCACCACGGTGCTGCTGACCTGGGCGGTGCTGGTCGGCCTGGACGTGGTGATGGCCTTCTCCGGCGAGTTCAAGGACATCGGCAAGAACGGCTATACGCTGGGCCATGCCGCTGCCTGGGTACTGTACACGGTGCCGCGCCGCGCCTACACGATGTTCCCGACCGCCGCGGTGATCGGTGCACTGATGGGCCTGGGCCAGCTGGCGGCGACCTCGGAGCTGACCGCCCTGCGTGCGCTGGGCCTGTCGCGCAAGCGCCTGAGCGTGTCGGTGGCGATCGCGCTGTCGCTGCTGACCGCGGTGATGGTGCTCAGCGCCGAGACGCTGGGCCCGTGGGGCCAGGACCGCGCCGACGCACTGAAGTCCAGCGCCAAGTGGGGCCGTGACATCTCCACCACCCGGTACTCGGGGCTGTGGGCGCGCGAAGGCGACACCTTCCTCAACGCCCAGAGCGGCGAAGAGCAGCTGGTGGGCGACAAGGGCACGCGGCTGATCCTGCGCGACGTGCGCCTGTACCGGATCGCCGAAGACGGCAACATCGCCTCGCTGACCCATGCGGCCACGGCCGAGCATGACAAGGACGGCTGGCTGCTGACCGGTGTGCGCCGCGATACTTTCGGCGAGCGCTCGGCCACCCGCCAGGAAGTGGCGCGTGAGCCGTGGAACTCGAAGCTGGATGCGGCGGCGCTGGCCACCGGCATCGCCAAGCCGCGCAATCTCAGCGTGGCCGAGCTGAGCACCAGCATCGCCTACCGCCAGCGCAACGGGCTGGATGCGCGTGATTTCGAGGATGTGTACTGGAGCCGCTGGTTCTACCCGGTGAACGTGCTGGCGCTGTGCCTGGCGGCGGTGCCGTTCGCGTTCGGGTCGCTGCGCAGTGGCGGCATGGGCAAGCGCCTGTTCCTGGGCATTCTGTTCGCGCTGGGCTTCTGGCTGCTGCAGCTGTTCTTCGGTCGTATGGCCGGCGCGCTGAAGTTCGATTACCGCATTGCCTATGCGCTGCCGCCGATCGTCATGCTGGCCGTGTCCGGACTGTTGTTCCGGCGCAAGTCGGGCTGACCCTCGTTGGTGTGGCGCCGAGCGCTGCGCTGGATCGGATTGAAGGGTGACGCATCACCGCTTGGGCATGCGCACCAGGCGGGTGCCGCTGGCGCGGTCGTGCCAGGTCAGGCGTTCGCGGTCGAGCCACGCCCACCAGAATCCCAGCCCGCCCAGCAGCAGTGACAGCGTGCCAATGGCGAAGCGCCGCCATAGCTGGCCGCGCCGCAACGGCGTGCCATCGCGCGATTGCACTTTCAGCCGCCACGGGCGCATGCCCAGCGTCTGCCCGCCGCGACGCCAGCTGGCAGTGGCGTACCAGCCGGTGATGACCCAGCAGGTCGCCCACAGCAGCCACTGCCAGGCACTGAAGGGCGCGATGTTCTCGCGCTGCGCGTGGCCGCTGAAGGTGTAGGCCAGGGTGAACAACGTGCCGGCCAGCATCCACAGCGCCAGCACCGGCAACGCGTCGTAGACCATTGCCAGCAGGCGCCACGGCAACAGTGCGCGCGGGCGGGGCAGTTCGCTGGCGGCTGCAGGGGCCGTGTCGGTGGCGGGGCGGGACATGCGCCGAGCATACGCAAAGCTGGCCGTGCCCGCAGTGGCCCTCGTATCCTGCACGCATGGCCCTTGTTTCCACCCCCGCCGAACGCCGCCAGCTGGTCCAGCAACTGCCCGAACTGCGCGCCGACGACAGCGCACGCATCCAGCGCTTCCTCGATGCGATCTGGGCCGAGAACGGCCTGGCCCGCGCCACCCTCGACAGCTACCGCCGCGATCTGGAAGGCCTGGCGCGCTGGATGGATGGACGTGACGGTGGCCTGGCCGGCATCGAGCGCCCGGGGTTGTTCGATTACCTGGCCTGGCGCACCCGCCATGGCTGGTCGCCGCGCAGCAATGCGCGGTTGTTGTCGGCGCTGCGGGCCTTCTTCGCCGATGGCGTGCGCCGTGGCGAACGCAGCGAGGATCCCAGCGCGCTGCTGGATCCGCCCAAGCTGCCACGCTTGCTGCCCAAGGCGCTGGCCGAAAGCCAGATCGATGCGCTGCTGGCGGCGCCGGACATCGACAGCCCGCTGGGGCTGCGCGACCGCGCCATGCTGGAGCTGATGTACGCCGCCGGCCTGCGCGTCAGCGAGCTGGTGCTGCTGCCGGCCACCGCGGTCAACCTGCGCCAGGGCGTGCTGCGGGTCACCGGCAAGGGCAGCAAGGAACGGCTGGTGCCGTTGGGCGAGGAATCGCAGCACTGGCTGGAGCGTTACCTGCAGCAGTCGCGCCCGCAGCTGGTCGGCAAGGGCAAGGTGCAGGCCCTGCCCGATGGGCAGACCCCGTTGTTCATCGAGCCGACCCTGCAGGCGCTGACCCGGCAGGCATTCTGGCACCTGGTCAAGCGCCACGCGCAGGTGGCTGGCATCGACCCGGCACGGATCAGTCCGCATGGGCTGCGGCACAGCTTCGCCACCCATCTGCTCAACCGGGGTGCCGACCTGCGCGCGCTGCAGATGCTGCTCGGGCACAGCTCGCTATCCACCACCCAGATCTACACCCTGGTGGCGCGCGAACACCTGCAGAAGCTGCATGCCCGCCATCATCCACGCGGCTGAGCGCGGGCCTGAATCGCTGCCCGGGCCCGTCCGTGGCAGCGCGGCCCGCTGCCGGCGGCTGTGTCAGAATCCGGGATCTTCTTCTGCTGCGGATCGTTCCATGCTCCGATTTGCCATCGCCGCCGTGTTCGGTGCGCTCAGCCTGACCGCCTGCGCCCAGCCGGCCCCGCCGGCCGCCAAGGCGCCCACCGCTGCGGCCAAGGCCAGCCCGGCCGCGAACGCGCCGGCCGACCAGGCGGTCCGTGCCGCGTTGACCGCGCTCAACCCGGGCTTCCAGGTCGATTACATCGGTGCCGCGCCGTTCCCGGGCTTCCGCGAAGTGGTGGTGTCCGGCCAGCTGCTGTATGTGTCCGATGATGGTCGCTACCTGTTCCAGTCGCAGCCCTACGACACCCGTGCCAAGGGCCCGGCCAACAGCGAAGGCCTGCTCGGCTACCGTCGCGGCCTGCTGGCCAAGGCCAACCACGGTGATCGCATCGTGTTCGCCGCGCCGAACGCGAAATACACCATCAGCGTGTTCACCGACATCGAGTGCGGATACTGCCGCAAGCTGCACCAGGACATCGCCGAGCTCAACCGCAACGGCATCACCGTCGAGTATCTCGCGTTCCCGCGCATGGGGCTGGGCAGCAAGGACTACACCGACATGATTTCGGTCTGGTGCGCAGCGGATCGTCGCCAGGCCCTGACCAACGCCAAGCGCGGTGGCAGCGTGCCGGCCAAGAACTGCACCAACCCGGTGGCGATGCAGTACGCGCTGGGCCAGCAGCTGGGCGTGAATGGCACGCCGGCGATCTTCGCGCCGGATGGCACCCAGCTGGGCGGTTACCTGCCGCCGGCACAGCTGCGTGCGGCGCTGGAAAAGCTGTCGGCCAAGCGCTGATCGGCGCTGCAGGCAGGAGGCCGGGGATGCGTGTATCGCATCCCCGGCTTTTTTTATTACTTCAGGCCATCACTGACCGCCTTGGTCAGCGTGCCCTGCGCATCGTCACCGCTGAACTCCCAGACGAACGCGCCGCCCAGGCCCTGGGTCTTCACGTAACCCATCTTGCGGGTGATGTTGGCCGGGGTGTCGAAGCTCCACAGCGTGCTGCCGTTGTAGATCCAGGTGGCGCCGGCGGTGTTGTCGGTGTAGCCCGGCCACGCCAGGTTCTTCAGCACCTTCCAGTCCTCGATGCCGGCCTCGTAGGTACCCGGAGCGGCGCCGCTCGCGGTCTGGTACAGGCCGTTGTTGGCATTGGCCACACCGGTCCAGCCACGCCCGTAGTAGCCGATGCCCAGGTTGAGCTTGGCGGCGGGCACGCCACGGCTGATGAAGGCCTCGATGGCGTCGTTGCTGTTGTACAGCTTCTGGTCGCCGGTGGACGGATCATTGGGCGAATCGAACAGCGCCGACTGGTGATTGGTCTTCGCATCCCACGCGCCGTGGAAGTCGTAGGTCATCACGTTTATGTAGTCCAGGTACGGGTGGTACGCGGCCGGATCGGTGACGCGGATCTTGTCGATGCCCGCACCCACCGCCACCGTCAGCAACAGGCCCGGACGCACTGCATCAAGCTGGCGGCGGAACTCGGCCATCAGCGCGGTGAAGTTGGCGTTGTCTTCCGGCTTGCCGCATTCGATGCCGCAGGCCACCGGGTATTCCCAGTCGATGTCGATGCCGTCGAACACGCCCAGTGCGGCACCGGCACCACCGGCACCGTCGGTCACCGGCAGGTTGCCCTTGATGTAGGCGTCGATGCACGAGGCGACGAACGCCTGGCGGTTTTCCGGGCGCGCCGCGCTGGAGAAGCCGCGCGACCAGGTCCAGCCGCCCAGCGAGATCAGTACCTTCAGGTTCGGATACTTGGCCTTGAGCTGCTTGAGCTGGTTCCAGTTGCCACGCAGCGGCTGGTCCCAGGTATCGGCACTGCCGCTGACACTCTCGGCGGCACTGAAGGCCTTGGTGTAGTCGGCGAAGGCATCGCCACCGGCACCGCTGTTCGGATCCGACGGCTGGGTGATGCCGACTTCGCAGCGGTTGTTGCGCACGTTGCCGAACGCGTAGTTGATGTGGGTCAGGCGCGCGGCCGAGCCGCTGCTGTCGATGTTCTTGACCCGGTAGTTGCGGCCGTAGATGCCCCACTGGGTGAAGTAGCCGATGACCCGCTTGCCGGTGGTGCCGCCGTCGCCGGCCAGCGTGGTGGCGCTGATCTCGGTGCCCTGCGCCGACGCGTTGCCGGCGTTGTCGCGGGCCCGTACGCGGTAGCGGTAGGTGGTGGATGCAGTCAGCCCGCCATCCACATAGCTGGCACTGGACGGTGAACCGACCAGGCTGCCGTTGCGGTACACGTCATAGCCGGCCAGGCCACTGCCGCCGGTGTTGTCGGTGGACGGACTCCAGCTGAGGGCGATGCTGTTGGCGGTACGGGTGCCGACCGCCAGCCCGCCCGGCACGCTCGGTGCGGTCGTGTCGCCACCGGCGGCGTTGACGGTGATGGTGATCGTCGCGGTGCTGGCGGTGGCGTTGTTGTTGTCGGTGGCGACCGCGCGCAGGGTGTGGCTGCCGGCGCTGGCATTGGCCCAGCTGGCCGCATACGGCGCACTGGTGGCCACGCCGAGCGTGCTGCCATCGCGGAAGAACTCGACCTTGGCGACGCTGCCGTCCGGATCACTGGCGGTGGCGGTCACGTTGACCGTGCTGCCGGCACTGAAAGTGGCACCGTTGGCCGGCGAGGTCAGGCTGACCACCGGCGGCTGGTTGACGCCGCCGCCATCGCAGGCGCCGAGGTTGGTGTAGTAGGGCGCACCGGCCGGATGGTCCGGCGGCGCGTTCCAGATGTCCTGGTTCGCCCGATAGAGGACGCCTCCTTTCTGCAGGGTGTCGCCGGCCCGGTAGATCTTGGCCTGGTCCCACTGCGCCACCCCGGCACAGCTGGCGGCCTGCGCCAGGCCGGGCAGGGCGGCGGTACCGGCGGCCAGGGCAAGCAGCCAGGCCAGGTGGCGGGGACGACAGCTTCGGGTCGAACGTTCGGCACTGCGCACAATCGGGTCGTACATGGGTGAGTCTCCGATCAAAGGGCGCGCGGGCCCCGATGGCGCCGCGCGTGACGCAGGTCCGGGCGTCGCCCGGGAAGGCGACGGAGGGGCCGGACGGAGGCACCTGGGAGGCCGGGGAGAGAGTCCGGCACCAGGTGGGGACAACGTTGTCATCAATTGCGTGGTCAATCCGTGAGCAAGCGCATGGTTCGGCGATTTGGGCGGAAAGCGGCGCTGGCGCGCAGTCGGCGGCCATCGGCGGAGCCCCCTCGTGGCTGGCTTGCCGCGAACAGCGGATTTCTGGGGGTTGGCCGGGCGGGTGGGCTCAGGCGGGGACGCCGTGAACCCGTCCATGGGGGCTTGGCCGCGGCATCCATGCCGCGGACACCCCGCCTGAGCCCACCCGCCCGGCCACGGACAGGTTCCTGCGCGGCCAGCCACGAAAGACAGAACAAAAAATCAAAGCAAAAGCCGGTCGCTGCGCTCTTCAATGCCTGATTTCTGACATTTCCTGGTTGCCGGCCAGCGGCCGGCACTACCGGGGAGCATCCACGCATGGCGTGGATCTACCGCAGATCGCCGAAATCTGTCGAAGGCGGGGTGGGTCCGGTGGCGGGGGTGTCCGCGGCATGGATGCCGCGGCCAAGCCCCCAGGGATGGGTTTACGGCGTCCCCCGCCACCGGACCCACCCCGCCATCCCACGGAAATCCTGCTTTTGCTTTGGCAGCTGCTGTTGCTGTTGCTGTTGCCCTGGCCTCGGCGGGTGCCGGGCGCCGCCCGGCCAAAGCCATCCCCCTGCTTCCGGTACAATGTCGGGCCCGTTTCCCAACTACGGTTCCCCGGACATGATGGTCCTCGAGGGCGCGCCCGCCCTGTCGCCGTTCCGCCGCGAACGTCTTGAATCCCGCCTGCAGTCCATCGCTCCCTCCCTGCGCATCAGCGGTGCCTGGCACGTCTACTTCGTGCAGCCCGAAGGCAGTGCCACCCCCGACCTGGCCACCCTGTGCCGCATCCTCGAAGCAGCGCCGCAGGGCGAGGCCGTGGCCGACGGCGCGGTCAGCCGCATCGTGGTGCCGCGCCTGGGCACGCTGTCACCGTGGTCGAGCAAGGCCACCGAACTGGTGCGCGGTGCCGGCCAGCCAGTGAGCCGGGTCGAGCGCGGCCTGCGCATCGACGTGCAGGGCTGGCCGGCCGATGCCGCCGCCCAGCAGGCGCTGGCCAAGGCGCTGCACGACCCGATGACGCAGTCGGTGCTGGAGACCGTGGAACAGGGTCAGGCGCTGTTCTCCGCGCCGGCGCGGGGTGAGCTGGAACGCGTGCCGGTGGACCAGCTGGAGGCCGCCAACCAGCGCCTCGGCCTGGCCATGGCCCAGGACGAGATCGACTACCTGCGCGAGCGTTTCACCGCGCTGGGCCGGTCGCCGTCGGACGTGGAACTGATGATGTTCGCGCAGGCCAACTCCGAGCACTGCCGGCACAAGATCTTCAACGCCAGCTGGACCATCGACGGCCAGGAACAGGACCGCTCGCTGTTCCGGATGATCAAGAACACCCACCAGCAGACCCCGCAGCACACGCTCAGCGCGTACAGCGACAACGCTGCGGTGATCGAAGGCCATCCGGCCTCGCGCTACCGTCCCGATCCGGCCAGTGGCGAATACCGCCGCGAGCCGCAGGTACCCAGCGCCTTCCAGATCAAGGTGGAAACGCACAACCATCCGACCGCGATCGCGCCGTTCCCCGGTGCCTCGACCGGTGCCGGTGGCGAGATCCGCGACGAGGGCGCGACCGGCCGTGGCGGCAAGCCGAAGGCGGGCCTGACCGGCTTCTCGGTCTCGCACCTGCGCATCCCCGAGCTGCCGCAGCCGTGGGAAGCGCCGCGCGCGCTGAACCCGCGCATGGCGCCGGCGCTGGAAATCATGACCGACGGCCCGCTCGGCGGCGCCGCGTTCAACAACGAGTTCGGCCGCCCCAACCTGCTCGGCTACTTCCGCAGCTTCGAATTGCCCGAAGGCGCCGATCTGGTGCGCGCGTACGACAAGCCGATCATGCTGGCCGGTGGCCTCGGCGCGATCGACCGCATCCAGGTCGACAAGATCCCGCTGCAGGCCGGTGATGCGGTCATCGTGCTCGGCGGGCCGGCGATGCTGATCGGCCTGGGCGGCGGTGCCGCCAGTTCGGTGGCCTCCGGTGAAAGCGCCGAGGACCTGGACTTCGCCAGCGTGCAGCGCGACAACCCGGAAATGGAGCGCCGCTGCCAGGAGGTCATCGACCGCTGCGTGGCGATGGGCGCCAACAACCCGATCAAGTTCTTCCACGACGTCGGCGCCGGTGGCCTGTCCAACGCCATCCCCGAACTGCTGCACGACTCGAACGTCGGCGGTGTCATCGACCTGGGCAAGGTGCCCACCGATGATCCGTCGCTGTCGCCGATGCAGCTGTGGTGCAACGAGTCGCAGGAACGCTACGTGCTGGGCGTGGCCCAGGAACGCCTGGCCGAGTTCGCCGCGCTGTGCGCCCGCGAACGCTGCCCCTTCGCGGCCGTCGGCGTGGCCACCGCTGAAGAGCATCTGGTGGTGGCCTACGGCGCCGTGCCGGGCCACACCCCGGCCGATGCACCGATCGACCTGCCGATGGACGTGCTGTTCGGCAAGCCGCCGAAGATGCATCGCGATACCGTGCATCCGCCGGCACCGCGCTGGCCGGCGCTGAAGACCGGCGGCCTGGACCTGCATGAGGCCGGCCTGCGCGTGCTGGCGCACCCGACCGTGGCCTCGAAGAATTTCCTGGTCACCATCGGTGACCGCAGCGTCGGCGGCCTGACCGCGCGCGAACAGATGGTCGGCCCGTGGCAGCTGCCGGTGGCCGACGTGGCGATCACCCTGGCCGACTTCGACGGCGTGGCCGGTGAGGCGATGTCGATCGGCGAGCGCACCCCGCTGGCCCTGCTCGATGCGGCGGCTTCGGCACGCATGGCGGTGGGCGAAGCGCTGACCAACCTGTGCGCGGCCCCGGTCGATGCGCTGGATGAGATCAAGCTGTCGGCGAACTGGATGGCCGCGGCCGGCCACCCGGGCGAAGACGCGCTGCTGTACGACGCGGTGAAGGCGGTGGGCATGGAACTGTGCCCGCAGCTGGACATCAGCATCCCGGTGGGCAAGGACTCGCTGTCGATGCAGGCGCAGTGGCACGACCAGGGCGAAGCGCACAAGAGCGTGTCGCCGGTGTCGCTGGTGATCTCGGCGTTCGCGCCGGTGTCCGATGTGCGCCAGCAGCTGACCCCGCTGCTCGACCGCGACGTGGAAAGCGAGCTGTGGCTGATCGGCCTGGGGGCCGGCAAGCAGCGCCTGGGCGGCTCGATCCTGGCCCAGGTACACGCCGACCATGGCGACCTGCCGGCCTTCGCCGGTGCCGCCCCGGACCTGGACGACCCGCAGCGCCTGCGGGGTTTCTTCGAGCTGATCCGCGATGCGCGCCAGGCCGGCCTGCTGCTGGCCTACCACGACCGCAGCGACGGTGGTGCCTTCGCCGCGCTGTGCGAAATGGCCTTCACCTCGCGGATGGGCCTGGACATCACCCTCGATGCGTGGGGCGATGATCCGTTCCGCAGCCTGTTCAACGAGGAACTGGGTGCGGTGGTGCAGATCGCACGCGAAGACCGCGCCGCGTTCGCTGACCTGGTCGAGCGCCATGCACTGACCGAATGCGCACAGCGCATCGCCAAACCGACCACCGCACCGGTGGTGCGTGTGTCGCTGGGCGGTGGCAACCTGGCCGAATGGCGCTGGGAAGCGCTGTTCGACGCTTGGTGGTCGGTCACTCACGCGATGCAGAAGCGCCGCGACAATCCGGCCAATGCCGACGCCGAGCGCGAGGTGGCACGTGCCTTCAGCGCACCGGGCCTGAAGCCGAAGCTCAGCTTTGATCTCAACGAAGATGTCGCAGCACCGTTCATCAGCACCGGTGCGCGTCCACGCGTGGCGGTGCTGCGCGAGCAGGGCGTCAACGGCCAGATTGAAATGGCCAACGCCTTCGAACGTGCCGGCTTCCGTGCCTTCGACGTGCACATGAGCGACCTGATCGAAGGCCGCGTGGCGCTGCAGGAGTTCACCGGCCTGGTCGCCTGTGGTGGCTTCAGCTATGGCGATGTGCTCGGTGCCGGCCGTGGCTGGGCCACCTCGATCCTGGAGCGCAGTGCGCTGCGTGATGCCTTCGCCGCGTTCTTCGCGCGCGAAGACAGCTTCGCGCTGGGCGTGTGCAACGGCTGCCAGATGATGAGCCAGCTCAAGGGCATCATTCCGGGTGCCGAGCACTGGCCGCAGTTCCGCCGCAATGCCAGCGAGCAGTTCGAAGCCCGTACCGCGCTGCTGGAAGTGGTGGAGTCGCCGTCGATCCTGCTGCGTGGCATGGCCGGCTCGCGCCTGCCGGTGGCGGTGGCGCATGGTGAAGGCCAGGCGGTGTTCGACACGGCCGTCGACCAGGCCGCGGCCCGCGTCTCGCTGCGCTACATCGATGGCCATGGCAACGTTGCCAGCCAGTATCCGCTGAATCCGAACGGTTCGCCGGACGGCATCACCGGCCTCACCAGCAGCGACGGTCGCGTCACCATCATGATGCCGCACCCGGAGCGCACCCCGCGCGCGCTCAACCTGAGCTGGGCGCCCGCCGAATGGCAGGGGGATTCGCCGTGGATGCGCATGTTCCGCAATGCACGGGTGTGGTGCGGCTGATCGCTTCATTCCGCGCAGGGCGCAATGCCATCGCGTATGGAAAAACCCGCTGCATTGCCAGCGGGTTTTTCTTTGCGTGTGTGAAACTCCAGTCGCGCCCGCTAGTTACATCGATTTTCAGGCGCCAGCCGTTCGTCACGTCTGCATAACGAAATCCTTTTATAAACCCGTGAAATAGTGAACTGCTTCACGGCAATAGGATTTGTCGTGTCAAAGTCTTGACGTTCTCCAAAGTTGCCGTTAACACTTGAAGCCCGTTTCAGAATCATTCATTTCGCAGTAACCGCTTGGCGCACGCGCTCGGGTTTCTGTCGCTGCGCGCCGTTCGGCAATACCCGCACTAAATCACGCGAATAGACGCCCCCAGGGGGGACGTTGGGCCGCACGGCCCGGCGGTGGCGTTGCTTTGCCCAAAACCAGTCCAATCAGGAGCCGTACCGATGAATCGGATTTATCGCAAGGTCTGGAACAAAGCATTGGGTCAGTTGGTCGTGGCCTCGGAATTGGCCTCTTCCGACAGCAGCGGTGGTGTGGTCGACCAGCGCCGCGACACGACGCAGGCAACGCCAGCCGCGCTGGCCGTGGCACTGGGGCTGGTATTGGGATTGGGCATGAGCAGTGCCGCCGTTGCGCAGTCGGTGCAGATCGGCGGCAGCGCTACCTGCGTGGCGTTCAGTGGCAAGCTGCTGGAAAAGTGCCTGGTTGAAGGCACGGCCAGCGCCAAGGGCAGCAACGCGGTGGCGATCGGCGGCAACAGCAGCGCGAGCGCGGCCAACAGCGTGGCGCTGGGCGCCGGTTCCAAGGCCGCGCGCGCCAACACCGTGTCCGTCGGCGATGCCGGCAAGGAACGGCAGATCACCAACGTGGCCGCCGGCACCCAGGCCACCGATGCGGTGAACAAGGCGCAGCTGGATGCGCAGGCGCGCGCCACGCAGGCGGCGCTGGCAGACGTGGCCGCCGATGGCGAGCGCTACTTCAAGGCCGATGGCGCCGGTGATGACAGCGACGCAGCGAAGATCGACGGGCAGGGCGCGGTGGCCGCCGGTGCCGGTGCACAGGCGTTGGCCAACGCCACGACTGCCATCGGCACCCAGGCCATTGCCGCCGGCCTGGGCGCCAGCGCGTTCGGCCAGGGCGCCCTGGCCATCGGCGACGCCAGCGTGGTGGTCGGGCAGAGTGCGGCCGCGTTCGGGCTTGGCGATACGGCCGTCGGCGCCAGCGCCTATGCCGCCAGCGAGAACGGCGCGGCTACCGCACTGGGTGCCTTGTCCGAAGCAAGCGCCGACGGCGCCACTGCCGTCGGTGGCGGTGCCGTGGCGATGGGCCCGGGCAGTACCGCTCTGGGCCGTGGCGCCACCGCCGCCAATGAAGCATCGATCGCGGTGGGTGCGTTCAGCACCGCCGTGGGTGAGTACAGCACCGCGCTGGGCTCCAATTCGGCGGCGGTCGCCACCGGCAGCGTGGCGCTGGGTGCCGGCTCGCTGGCCGACCGCGTCGATACGGTGTCCGTCGGTGCGGCCGAGTACGGCCTGACCCGCCAGATCACCAGCGTCGCGGCCGGTACCGAAGACACCGATGCGGTCAATGTCGGCCAGTTGAAGGACGTGGCCGCCGTCGCCGATGCCACCGCCAGGCACTTCCAGGCCACGGGCAGCCGCAACAGCGATGCGGGCGCGCTGGCCGAAGGCGACGAGGCACTGGCGGCCGGCGAGGCGGCCAATGCGATCGGCAACGGCGCGACCGCTGTGGGCGCGGGCGCCAATGCCGTCGCACAGAACGCGACTGCGGTGGGCAACAACGCACTGGCCTCAGGTCAGAACAGCGCCGCGTTCGGCAACAACGCGCAGGCGAACGGCCCGGGCAGCGTCGCTGTCGGTGGTGCTGCGGTGGATGCCGATGGCAATCCGCTGATCACCAGTGGTGGCGTGCCGGTCGAAACCGGCGCCACCAGCGCCGGTGTCGGTGGCACCGCAGTCGGCGCCAGTGCCGAAGCCAGCGGCTTTGCGGCGTCGTCCTACGGCGTCGGTGCCTATGCCGCCGGTGCCCAGGCCTCCGCGTTCGGTGCGGTCGCCAATGCCATCGGTGATTACTCCACTGCGCTGGGTACGCAGAGCAACGCCACCGGCACCAGCAGCGTGGCCATCGGTGGCCCGGCCGACTTGATTCCGGGCCTGGGTTTCTTCGTGCAGACCCAGGCCAGCGGCGAAGCGGCGACGGCCGTCGGCGCCGGTGCCATCGCAAGCGGTGACCGCGCGGTGGCCAACGGCAGCCTGACCGAAGCCTCCGGCGCGGAATCCACCGCCGTCGGCTACTTCGCTTACGCCCCGGGTGAGAATGCCAGCGCACTCGGCGCGCAGACCTGGGCCAGCGGCGCACAGAGCACGGCCGTCGGGTACTACGCCACCGCGCGTGGCGCCAACAGCGTCGCGCTTGGCGCGAATTCCGAAGCGGTGCGCGCCAACAGCGTGGCCGTGGGCAGTGCCGGCAACGAACGGCAGATCACCAGCGTGGCCGCGGGCAGCGAAGCCACCGACGCAGTGAACAAGGCGCAGCTGGACGCCGTGGCCAGTACCGCGGACAACACCGCGCGCTTCTTCCAGGCCCAGCCGGAAGCGGGCAGTGATGCCGGTGCGCTCGCCGAGGGCGAAGGCGCGGTGGCGGCCGGTTCGTCGAGCAATGCGATCGGCGCCGGCGCGGTTGCACATGGCGCGGCCGCTTCGGCCATCGGTGACGACGCCGTGGCGGTCGGTCGCAACAGCAACGCCACCGGCAACGGCGGTGTTGCCATCGGTGGCCTCGGCCAGGCCTACGACGAGTACAACCAGCCGATCATCGGTGCCGACGGCACGGCGCAGCAGGTAGGCACCACCGCCGTCGCCAACGCCACCGCAGTGGGCAGCGGCGCACAGGCCACCGGCGCCGCCAGCAGCGCGTTCGGCAATGCGGCCAAGGCCAGCGGGGACAACAGCTTCGCTGCTGGCGGCACGTCGCGTGCAACCGGCGGCTACGCGGTTGCGGTTGGCGACAGTGCCTTCGCCAGCAGTGACGACAGCACCGCAATCGGTGGCTACAGCTGGGCCACGGCCAGTGGCACCAGTGCCTTCGGTTCCGGTGCGTGGGCCACGGCCACCAATGCCTCTGCGTTCGGCAATGCGGCGTGGGCCAGTGGCAGCGGCGCAACGTCCATCGGTTACAACAGCTGGGCCAACGGTGCCAGCGCCACGGCGGTCGGCCGGGGCGCCTTCGGCTATGGCGACAACAGCGTGGCGCTGGGCTTCCAGGCGCTCGGCAACAGCGTCAACAGCATCGCCATCGGCACCAACACGGTCGCCGGTGGTGAAAGCGCGATCGCGCTCGGCGCCGGCAGCAACGCCAGTGCCAGCAACGCCGTCGCGCTGGGCGCCGGCTCGGTTGCCAACCGCGCCCGCAGCGTTTCGGTCGGCAGCGCCGGCAACGAGCGCCAGCTGACCAACGTCGCTGCCGGTACCCAGGCCACCGACGCGGTGAACAAGGCACAGCTCGACGCGGTTGCGACCACCGCCACCACCACCAGCCGCTTCTTCCAGGCCAGCGGCAACGGCGACGACGTGACGGGTGCCCTGGTGGACGGTGACAACGCATTGGCTGCCGGTGATGCGGCCAATGCCATCGGCAACGGTGCCACCGCGCTCGGCAGCGGTGCCAATGCGCTGGCCACCAACGCGCAGGCACTGGGCTTCAACGCCCTGGCCAGTGCCGCCAACGCCAGCGCCGTCGGCGCCAACGCGCAGGCGACCGGCGAGTACGCCACCGCACAGGGTGCGGAGAGCGAGGCCAGCGGCGAGCAGAGTGCGGCGTTCGGCGCCGCCAGCATCGCCAGCGGCGCCGGCAGCACCGCCAATGGCGTGCTGTCCGAAGCTTCCGGCGAGGAAGCCGTGGCGGTGGGCTACTTCAGCAACGCCAGTGGCAGCGGCGCCACCGCGGTCGGCAGCGAAAGCGTCGCCAGTGGCACTGCGTCGGCCGCGTTCGGCATCGGCGCCGAAGCGACCGGCGGCTACAGCACCGCCATCGGTGGCTACGCGCAGGCCTCGGCGTTCAACGCCACTGCCTTCGGCAACTTCGCCAATGCCTCCGGTTCCAACAGCGTGGCGCTGGGCGGCGACGCCGAAGCCTCGGGTGCCTACAGCACGGCCACCGGCCAGGGCAGCCTGGCGACCGGCACCAACAGCGTCGCCGTCGGCGGATCGCTGTTCGGCGTGCTGGCCACCGAAGCATCGGGCAACTACTCCACCGCCGTCGGTGGCGGCGCCTGGTCGGCTGGCATCAACAGCACCGCGCTGGGCAACGCCGCCGAATCGCGCGCGGCCAACAGCGTGGCGCTGGGCGCCGACTCGATCGCCGACCGTGACAACACCGTGTCGGTCGGCGGCGGTGGCAATACCCGCCAGATCACCAACGTGGCCGCTGGCACGCAGGGCACCGATGCGGTCAACAAGAACCAGCTTGATGCCGTCGCCGCCGCAGCGGAAAAGACCAGCAGGCAATTCCAGGCCAGTGGCAACGCCGACGGTGAAACCGGCGCACTGGTCGAGGGCGACAACGCGCTGGCGGCCGGTGATGCGGCCAACGCGATCGGCAACGGTGCCACCGCGCTCGGTAGCGGTGCCAATGCACTGGCGGCCAACGCCACCGCCGTCGGCATCGACGCGCTGGCCACCGGCAACAACGCTGCGGCGCTGGGCAGCACCGCACAGGCCACCGGCGAGGACAGCCTCGCGCTCGGGACCGGCGCCAGCGCCAGCGAGCTGGGGGCCAGTGCCGTGGGTGCGCGGGCCCAGGCCAGCGGTGCGTACAGCACCGCAACCGGCACCGAATCCAATGCCAGCGGCACGCAGGCACTGGCCAGTGGTTTCCGCAGTGCCGCCTCCGCCGATGGCACCACCGCCGTCGGTGGCTATGCCGAAGCCAGCGGTCGCCTCGGCACCGCGCTGGGCTACGGTTCGGCCGCCAGTGGCGCCAACACCACGGCGGTCGGCTTCGGTGCCGCGGCGGCCGGTAGCGGCGCCGTTGCGGTCGGCCAGTCCAGCGAAGCCAGTGGCGCCGAGAGCGTGGCCATCGGTGGCAGCACCTTCTTCGGCCTGATCCCGTCGCGCGCCAGCGGCACCGGCGCGGCGGCCTTCGGTGCCGGCGCCTGGGCGACCGAAGATTACGCCACCGCGATCGGCTGGAATTCGTGGGCGGATGCGGCAGATGCCACGGCACTGGGCGCCAGTGCCACCGCCAGTGGGTTGAACAGCGTGGCGCTGGGCGCCGGCTCCAAGGCCGAGCGCGACAATACCGTGGCCGTGGGCACCGTCGGCGGCGAGCGCCAGGTGACGCATGTGGCGGCGGGCACCGAGGCCACCGACGCGGTGAACAAGGGCCAGCTGGACGCGGTTGCCAGCGTTGCCGACAGGACCGGCCGGCAGCTCCAGGCCAGCGGCAACGCCGATGGCGAAGCCGGTGCACGGGTGGAGGGCGACGATGCGCTCGCCGCTGGCAACGCGGCCAATGCGATTGGCAACGGCGCCACCGCAGTGGGCAGCGGCGCAACGGTGGTCGCGGCCAATGCCACGGCGGTCGGCGTCGACGCGCTGGCCACGGCCGAGCAGGGTGTGGCGATCGGCAGCGGTGCCAGCAGCACCGCAGGCGGTGCCGTCGCACTGGGTGCACAGAGCAGCAGCGGCGGCGCCGCCAGCATTGCGATCGGCGCGCAGTCGCAGTCGCAGGGCATCGGGGCGACCGCTGTCGGCGGCATGGCCGAGGCCGCCGGCCTGGCGGCCACCGCAGTGGGCTACGGCGCGATCGCCGATGGTCGCGAAACCACGGCAGTCGGCAACTTCGCACAGGCCAGTGGCTGGCGCGCCACGGCGTTGGGTGCAGGCGCCAGCGCCGGCTTCTTCGGCACCGCGATCGGCAGTGCCGCGCAGGCCGCTGACGTGTCCACGGCGGTGGGCCAGGGCACCATCGCGGAGATCGCCGGCGCCGGCTTCGGCGTGCAGGTCAAGGCGGGCGAGTACGGCACCGCTCTGGGCAACAACGCCGCGACCGGATTGAACGGCGTGGCGGTCGGCTTCAATGCACTGGCCGGACAGGATGCCGCCAGCGTCAGCGCTGGCCGGTTCACCACCGCCATCGGCAGCGAGGCGTGGGCCACCGAAGACGGCGCCACCGTGGTCGGCTACAACAGCTACGCGCAGGCCAGCAACGCGACGGTGCTCGGCAGCAACACCTGGACCACCAAGGACGCCGGCAACAGCGTCGCGTTGGGTGCGGGCTCGCTGGCCGACCGTGCCAACACGGTGTCGGTGGGTGCCGCGCAGGAGTGGGTCGATGCTGCCGGCGTGACCCACAGCGCGATCAACCGCCAGCTGACCAATGTCGCGGCCGGTACGCAGGCCACCGATGCGGTGAACAAGGGCCAGCTGGATGCAGTGGCCGCCACCGCCGATGCGGTCGGGCAACGCTTCAAGGCCAATGGTTCGGGTACCGCCAGTGCCACCGGCACCGATGCCGTGGCCATCGGCGGCAACGCCAACGCCAGTGGCAGCCGCAGCAATGCGCTGGGCAGCGGCGCCACGGCCATCGGCAACGCGGCGCTGGCACTGGGCGCCAACAGCGGCGCCAGCGGCAACAACTCGGTGGCATTGGGTGCCGGTTCGCGTGCGCTGGAGGCCAATGTGGTCTCGGTCGGCGGTGGCAACGGCACCGCCGGTCCGGCCACGCGGCGCATCGTCAACGTGGCCGACGGCCGCATCGCTGCCGGCAGTACCGATGCGGTCACCGGTTCCCAGCTCAATGTCACCAACCAGCGCGTCGGCGCCGTGGAAACCCGGGTCGGTGATTTCGACGCGCGCATCGCCACGGTCGAGACCACGGCGGCCAGTGCGGTCGGCTATGACGATGCCAGCCGTGAGCGCCTGACCCTGTCCGGCATCCAGGGCACCACCATCGACAATGTCGGCGCCGGCAGCATTGCCGCCGGCAGCCGCCAGGCGATCAATGGCGGGCAGTTGTTCCAGTCGCTCAGTGACGCCGCCAGCTTCCTCGGCGGTGGCGCCAGCGTCGGCATGCAAGGCGTGTTCGTGGCACCGAACTATGTGATCCAGGGCGCTACCTACAGCAACGTCGGCGATGCGCTGGGTGCGTTGGACCGCAAGGTGAGCGAGATCGACCGCCGCACCGCCGGTGGCACCCGCGCCGGCACGGCCAGCCTGCGCGCAATGAGTGCGTCGCTGGATGACGGTTCGGCCAACCTTGGGGATGCCGCCGCGGCAGCCGATGCCGCACCGGCCGCGTCGACCGCAGGCAGCGCGCGCGTGCAGGGCACGCCGACCGTGGCCGCAGCGGGCGCCGGGATTCCGGTCGGAACCCCGGCGACCGGCGCCAACGCGGTGGCCATGGGCGAGGGGGCTGTCGCCAGCGGCGCGTCGTCCACGGCCATTGGCCAGGGTGCGAACGCCACGGCCGCAAATGCCGTGGCACTGGGCCAGGGTTCGGTCGCCGACCGTGCCAACACCGTGTCGGTCGGCAGCGAAGGCAACGAACGCCAGGTCACCAACGTCGCCGCCGGCACCACCGCCACCGACGCCGTCAACAAGGGCCAGCTGGATCGTGGCGTGGCCACGGCGAACAGCTACACCGACAGTCGCGTGCAGGCCGTCGCCGACAGCTTCGATGTGTTCAAGGGCGAAATCGATGGACGCCTGCGCCACATGGACCGCCGCATCGACCGCCAGGGTGCGATGAGCGCGGCGATGCTCAACATGGCCACCAGTGCCGCCGGCATCCGCACCCAGAACCGGGTCGGCGTCGGCATCGGTTTCCAGGGCGGCGAATCGGCGTTGTCACTGGGTTACCAGCGCGCGATCAGCGATCGCGCCACGGTCACCTTCGGCGGCGCCTTCAGCAGCGATGACAGCTCGGTCGGCGTGGGCGCCGGCTTCGGCTGGTAAGCCCGTCCATCGCGACGGCGGCCACCCACGCCGGCGCATCACCTGCAACGAGGGCCTGGGGGGAGGTCACGGCAATCCCGGCTGGGCCGGCCGGGAGTCGTCAAGGAATGATGGCCGCAGTGTTGGTTCGATCCATGACCCAGAAGAGGAATTCGACGTGATCAAGAAGCAGAACCTTCGCATCAATGTGCTTGCCGCCGCCGTGCTGTCGATGACCGCGGTGGGTGCCGTCCACGCCGCCGGGTTGCCGACCCGTGAACCGGTGCGCCAGGCCAGCACCGCCGAGCCGGGCGCCGAGCGCATCATCGTCAAGTACCGTGCCGGTACCGCTGCGGCGGGCGACCGTTCGGCCAAGCTGTCCACCGTGCAGTCCGCGCTGACCCGCGCCAGCCTGTCCGGTGGCACCGCCCGCGCCAGCACGCTTGGCCCGCAGGTCGTGCGCAGGCTCGGCGTCGGTGCCGACCTGATCCGCCTGCAGGGGCGCCTGGCGCCTGCGGAACTGCAGCGCGTGCTGAAGGAACTGAAGGCCGACCCGGCCGTGCAGTACGCCGAAGCCGACGTGAAGCTGCGCCGCACCGAGCTGCGTGCCGGTGACGTGCAGCCGGCGCTGGCACCGAACGATCCGTACTACCAGCAGTACCAGTGGCACCTGCACAACGCCACCGGTGGCATCAACGCACCGTCCGCATGGGATGTATCGCAGGGCGAGGGCGTGGTGGTGGCCGTGCTCGACACCGGCATCCTGCCGCAGCACCCGGACCTGGTCGGCAACCTGCTGGAAGGCTACGACTTCATCAGTGATGCCGAGACGTCGCGCCGTGCCACCAACGATCGCGTGCCGGGCGCGCAGGACTATGGCGACTGGGTCGAGAACGACAACGAGTGCTACACCGGCTCCGTCGCCGAGGACAGTTCCTGGCACGGTACCCATGTGGCCGGCACCGTGGCCGAGCAGACCAACAACGGCGTCGGCATGGCCGGTGTCGCGCACAAGGCCAAGGTGCTGCCGGTCCGCGTGCTCGGCAAGTGCGGTGGCTACCTCTCCGATATCGCCGACGCCATCACCTGGGCGTCCGGCGGCACCGTGGCGGGCGTGCCCGCCAATGCCAACCCGGCCGAGATCATCAACATGAGCCTCGGCGGCAGCGGCAGCTGTGACGGGACCTACCAGGACGCCATCAACGGCGCGATCTCGCGCGGCACCACCGTGGTGGTGGCCGCCGGCAACGAAACCGACAACGCATCCAAGTACCGTCCGGCCAGCTGCGATGGCGTGGTGACCGTGGGCGCCACCCGTATCACCGGCGGCATCACCTACTACTCCAACTACGGCACGCGCGTGGACCTGTCCGGCCCCGGCGGCGGTGGCAGCGTGGACGGCAACCCGGGCGGCTACATCTGGCAGTCCGGTTCGGATGCGGCCACCACCCCGCAGTCGGGCAGCTACAGCTACATGGGCATGGGCGGCACGTCGATGGCGTCGCCGCACGTGGCAGCGGTCGCTGCGCTGGTGCAGAGCGCGCTGATCGCCAAGGGCAAGGATCCGCTGGCCCCGGCGGCGATGCGCACGCTGCTGAAGGAGACCGCGCGTCCCTTCCCGGTCAGCATCCCGGCTGCCACCCCGATCGGTACCGGCATCGTTGATGCCAAGGCGGCGCTGGCCAAGGCGCTGGAAGAGCCGTGCACCGAGAACTGCGGGCCGGTGGCGACGCCGCTGACCAACAAGGCCGCCGTGGGGGGCCTGAACGGTGCGGCCGGCAGCAGCCGCCTGTACAGCTTCGAGGCGGCCGCCGGCAAGCAGCTCAGCGTGATCACCTACGGCGGTACCGGCAACGTCTCGGTCTACATCGCCCAGGGACGCGAGCCGAGTGCCAGCGACAACGACGCCAAGTCGACCCGCCCTGGCACCTCCGAAACGGTGCGGGTGAACAAGCCGGTCGCGGGCACCTACTACATCAAGGTGGTGGGCGAAGCGGCATACAACGGCGTGAGCATTCTCGCCACGCAGTAAGCACCCGTTGTCGTAGTTGAACGGCCGACGCCCGTCACCCTGTGTGACGGGCTTCGTCTTTTTACGAAAGGTGGCCGCGGGGCAGCGGAAATCACGGCTTAACTGCTAAAGTCGGGCCGATTGACAGGAGAGTCATGTGAACGCGCTCGCTGCACCCGTTACCGACGACGCCGAAGGCCGCATCCTCGATGCGCTGCTGGCACGCGGCCGGCTCAAGGAAGGCGACCTGGCGCGCGCGCGGCCGCTGCATGCCGAGGCCGGCGGCAGCCTGCTGGGCCTGCTGGTGCGGCTGGGCCTGGTGTCTGAACGCGACCAGGCGCTGGCCAGCGCCGAAGTGCTGGGCCTGCCGCTGCTGGAGGGCAAGCAGGTGCCCGAAGCGCCGCCGCAGGCGCTGGCCGAAGGGCTGCCGCTGTCGCTGCGTTTCCTCAAGCAGTTCCACGTGTGCCCGCTGGAACTGGATGAACACGGGGTGCGGCTGTGGCTGGCCGATGCCCATGACGCCTATCCGCAGCAGGCCGTGCAGCTGGCGCTTGGGATCCCGGTGACGCCGGTGCTGGGCATGCGCGCGGAGATCGATGATCTGGTCGAGCGCTGGTTTGGCCAGGGCCGCAGCGCGATGGGGGCGATCGTGGAAACCGCCGATGGCGAGGGCGGTGCCGTCGACGATATCGAGCACCTGCGCGATCTTGCGTCGGAAGCGCCGGTGATCCGCCTGGTCAACCTGGTGATCCAGCGTGCGGTGGAGCTGCGCGCCTCGGACATCCATGTCGAACCGTTCGAGAGCCGGCTGAAGGTCCGCTACCGCGTCGATGGCGTGCTGGTGGAGGGCGAAAGCCCGCCGGCCAACCTCACTGCCGCGGTGATCAGCCGCATCAAGATCATGGCCCGGCTCAACATCGCCGAACGGCGCCTGCCGCAGGACGGCCGCATCATGCTGCGCGTGCAGGGCAAGGAACTGGACCTGCGCGTGAGCACCGTGCCGACCGCGCACGGCGAAAGCGTGGTGATGCGACTGCTCGACCGCGAGACAGTGGTGTTCGATTTCCATCGGCTGGGTTTCACCGACGCCTTCCTGCCGCAGTTCCGCAAAGTGCTGGAACAGCCGCATGGCATCCTGCTGGTGACCGGCCCGACCGGTTCGGGCAAGACCACCACGCTGTACACCGCGCTGAGCCAGCTCAACACCGCCGACGTCAAGATCATCACGGTCGAAGACCCGGTCGAGTACCAGATCGAGGGCATCAACCAGATCCAGGCCAAGCCGCAGATCGGCCTGGACTTCGCCAATGCGCTGCGCAGCATCGTCCGCCAGGATCCGGACATCATCATGATCGGTGAAATGCGCGACCTGGAAACCGCGCGCATTGCGATCCAGTCGGCGCTGACCGGCCACCTGGTGCTGTCCACCTTGCACACCAACAATGCGGCCGGTGGCATCACCCGGCTGCTCGACATGGGCGTGGAAGACTACCTGCTCACCTCCACCATCAACGGCATCCTGGCCCAGCGCCTGGTACGCCGGCTGGAGCCGACCCACGCCGAGCGCTACGCAGCCTCGCCGGAGGAGATCGAACGGTTCGAACTGCGCCGCCTGCAGCCGCAAGGGCCGATCCATCTGTACCGCCCCAAGCCGTCTGCGCTGGCGCCGACCGGCTATCTGGGGCGTACCACCATCATGGAATTCCTGGTGATGAACGATGCGCTTCGCCGTGCGGTGATGCGTCGCGATGGCATGGGCGAGATCGAACGCATCGCCCGCGAGGCCGGCATGCGCACGATGTACGAGGATGGCCTGTCCAAGGCGCTGAGCGGGCAGACCACCATCGAGGAAGTGCTGCGCGTGACCGAGGAAAGCTGATGCGCGCAGGACGCCGGGGCTGACATGCCGAACTATCGCTACAAGGCGCTCAACCCGCATGGCGAGGTCTTCGACGGGCAGATGGAAGCGGCCAGCGAGGCCGAGCTGATCGCGCGCCTGCAGGACCAGGGCCACCTGCCGATGGAGACGCAGCTGGCCGACGCCGGCGCGATCGGCGGCAGCAGCTGGCGCAACCTGCTGCAGCAGCGCCCGCTGCAGGGTGCTGCATTGCTGCAGTTCACCCAGCAGTTGGCGACCCTGCTCGGTGCCGGCCAGCCGCTGGATCGCGCGCTGTCGATCCTGCTGGGCTTGCCCGAGGACGAACGGTCACGCCGCGCGATCACCGACATCCGCGACGTAGTGCGCGGCGGTGCGCCCCTGTCCACCGCGCTGGAACGCCAGCATGGGCTGTTCTCGCGCCTGTACGTGAACATGGTGCGTGCCGGCGAGGCCGGTGGCAGCCTGCATGAAACCCTGCAGCGCCTGGCCGACTACCTCGAGCGCAGCCGTGCGCTGCAGGGCAAGGTCATCAACGCACTGGTCTACCCGGCGATCCTGCTGGTGGTGGTCGGTGGCGCGCTGTTGTTCCTGCTCGGCTACGTGGTGCCGCAGTTCGCGCAGATGTACGAAAGCCTGGACGTGGCGCTGCCGTGGTTCACCAACGCAGTGCTGCAGCTGGGCCTGTTCGTGCGCGACTGGTGGGTGCTGCTGCTGGTGGTGCCCGGCGTGCTGGTGCTGTTCTTCGAGCGCAAGGCGCGGCAACCGGCGTTCCGTCTGGCGCTGGATGGCTGGCTGCTGCAGCGGCGTGGCATCGGCCGCCTCATCGGCGAGCTGGAAACCGCCCGGCTGGCGCGCACGCTGGGCACACTGCTGCGCAATGGCGTGCCGCTGCTGGGCGCACTGGGCATCGCGCGCAACGTGCTGGGCAACCGTGCCCTGGCCGCCGATGTCGAAACCGCCGCCGATGAAGTGAAGAACGGTGCCGGCCTGTCGCTGGCGCTGTCGCGCGGCAAGCGGTTCCCGCGCCTGGCGCTGCAGATGATCCAGGTCGGCGAGGAATCCGGCGCGCTCGATACCATGCTGCTGAAAGCGGCCGATACCTTCGAACAGGACAGCGCCCGGCGCATCGACCGCATGCTGGCGGCGATGGTGCCGGCGATCACCCTGGTGCTGGCCTCGGTGGTCGGTGCGGTGATCGTGGCCGTGCTGGTGCCGCTGTACGACCTGACCAATGCCATCGGTTGACGATGGCACGCTCCGCAACCCTGACACTCCGCAACTGAAAGGACCGTCCATGATTGCCAGTCGCCGACCGATCCGCCTTTCCTTCGCCGCCGCGCGCAACCAGTCGGGCATGAGCCTGCTGGAGATCATCATCGTCATCGTGCTGATCGGCGCGGTGCTGACCCTGGTCGCCAGCCGCGTGCTGGGCGGTGCCGACCGTGGCAAGGCCAACATCGCCAAGGCGCAGGTGCAGACCGTCGCCTCCAAGATCGACAACTACCAGATCGACACCGGCAAGCTGCCGGGCACGCTCAATGACCTGGTGACCGCGCCGGCCGGCGTCGGCGGCTGGCTCGGCCCGTACGCCAAGCCGGCCGACCTGAATGATCCGTGGGGCCACGCGCTGGAATACCGCGCGCCCGGCGAAGGCCAGCCGTACGAGCTGGTCAGCCTGGGCAAGGATGGCAAGGCCGGTGGCAGCAGCGTCGACGCCGATATCCGCTATCAGCCGTAACCGCGCATGACGCCTTTCCTGCCGCGCCGGGTGCCGCACCCGCGCCTGCCCGGCAGGCGCGCGGCGGGCCTGTCGCTGCTGGAGATGCTGCTGGTGATCGCGCTGATCGCGGCGATCGGCCTGATCACCGCTGCCGGCCTGTCACGAGGGTTCGCCGGCATGCAGCTGCGCGGCGCCGGGAAGGACATCGCCAACCAGCTGCGCATGGTGCGCGCGCAGGCGATTTCCCGTGGTGAGCCGCAGCGCTTCGTGATCGAGCCGGCGCGGCGGCGCTGGGAAGGAGCCAACCAGCGCCAGGGCGAGGTGCCGGCACAACTGCAGGTGCAGTTCGAAGGCGCCGCGCAGCTGGCCACCGCACCGGGGCAGGGCGTGATCGAGTTCCATCCCGATGGCGGCTCCAGCGGCGGCCGCATCCGGTTGCAGCGCGACGGCGCCGAGTGGCGCATCGACGTCGGCTGGCTCACCGGCGAGGTCCGCTCCGGGCCCTGGCGGGCGCCATGAAGCGGCGCGCGCGCGGCTTCACCCTGCTGGAAGTGATCATCGCCTTCGCCCTGCTGGGCCTGGCGCTGACCCTGCTCCTGGGCAGCCTGTCCGGTGGCGCGAAACAGGTGCGTGACGCCGAACTGCGCACGCGCGCGGTGCTGCATGCACAGTCACTGCTGGCCCAGGCCGGCGTCGACACGCCGTTGCAGGTGGGCAGCCAGCAGGGTGACTGGGAACAGGGACGCTATCACTGGGAGCTGCAGGTCCAGCCGTGGGTCGAACCACGCGCCGGCAACGTCGTGCAGGCCACGTCACCGGGGACCCCATGGCTGGCCGAGCTGCAGCTGCAGGTGCGCTGGGGCGACAGCGAGCGCGAACAACTGCACTGGCGCAGCCTGCGCCTGTTGCCGCCCGACCTGGAGAACGCGCGATGAAGCGGCGCGCCGCGGGCTTCACCCTGGTCGAAGTGATGCTGGCGACGGTGCTGCTGGCTGGCGGCCTGGCGTTGGCCTTTGCCAGCGTGCGCTCGGCGATGGCGGTCAGCCAGCGCGGCGAGCAGATCGCTGCCGAAAGCGAACGCATGCGCGCGGTGGAATCGTTGCTGCGCAGGCAGCTGGCGGGTGCACTGCGCACCCCGCTGGAGGCCCCGGACCCCACCCGCGAGCCGGTCTTCTTCCAAGGTGAGGAGCAGCGCATGTTGTTCGCCGCCGACCTGCCCGGTTACCTCGGCCGTGGCGGACCCTACCTGCACGCGCTGCAGGTGGACGGACGCGGTGGCCAACAGCGCCTGCTGCTGGACCTGGTGCTGCTGCAGGAAGGCGAACGCATCGCCGAGAATCCGCCGCGCCCGCCGGAGGTGCTGGTGGAGAACCTGAAGTCGGTGCAGCTGCGCTACCGCGGCATCGATGCCAGCACCGGGCAGGTGACCGACTGGCTGCCGCGCTGGGATGACACCCGCCGCCTGCCGATGCTGGTGGAAATCCAGATCGTGCCGAACCGCGGCACGCCGTGGCCGCCGCTGGTGGTGGCGCTGCGTGCCGGTGGCAGTGGAGGCGCACGATGAGCCGGCAGGGCGGGGCGGCACTGGTGCTGGTGCTGTGGCTGATCGCGTTGATGACGGCGCTGGTCGGTGCATTCGCGCTGAGCGCACGGGTCGAGCACCTGCAGCAGCGCGTGCTGGATGACGATGCACGCGGGCAGGAACGTGCGCGCGCCGGCCTTGAATATGCCCTGCTGCGGCTGTCGGCCGATCCGCAACGCGCGCCCTGGCGTGCCGATGGCCGTACCTACCGCTGGCAGTTCGACGACGCCAGCATCGAGATCAAGGTGCTGGACGAGAACGGCAAGATCAACCTGAATCTGGCCGATGCGGCGCTGCTGACGGCCTTCCTCAAGGCGCTGGGCGAAGACGATGCACAGGCCCGGCAGCTGGCCGGGGCGATCATCGACTGGCGCGACGAGGACAGCCTGCTGCAGCCGGGAGGGGGCGCCGAAGCGCAGGACTACGCCGAAGCCGGATTGCCCTACGGTCCCCGCAACAAGCGCTTCGAGACCCTGGGCGAGCTGCAGCGGGTGCTGGGCATGCGCGGCCCGCTGTACCGGGCGATGCTGCCGCACCTGACCCTGTACAGCCGCCAGGCACGCCCGGATCCGCAGTTCGCCAGCGCACCGGTGCTGACCGCGCTGGGCCTGGATGCGGACAGTGTGATGGCGCAGCGCGCACAGCAGGAGCGTGATGCAGATTCCGCTGGCGGTACGACAACGCTTGCCAGCAGCAGCGGCACCTATAGTATCGAGTCCGGTGCCATCGACAGCAGTGGACGCAGGTCGGTGGTGCAGGCAGTGGTACGCAGTGGCTCGGGCGGGGTTCCCGGGCGGACTTACACAGTGCTTCGCTGGGAGCAGGGAATGACAGCAAGATGACGGCGTGGCAGGACAGTCTGCGGCAGGTGCAGGGCCGGATCGGCCCGGGCGCGGGCCGTTTCCTGCGCTGGTGGCGTCAGTCGCTGCTGGCCTGGGTGCCGGTGCGCTGGCAATGGGCGCTGGGCTGGGGTCAGGCACGCCTGCTGTTGCAGCAGCAGGGGGGCGAGCTGCAGGTCTGGCGCGAGGCCGGTGAGCGCCGCGAAGCGGTGGCGCGCCTGCCGTGGCCGCTGTCGCCGGCGGACCTGGACCGCGTGCTGGAGCCCCGCCTGCGTACTCTGCCGCGGGTGTGGCTGCTGCCGGCGACGGACGTCCTGCGGCGTACCCTGCGCCTGCCCGCCGCCGCGGCCGATCGCCTGCGCGCGGTGGTCGGTTTCGAGATCGACCGGCAGACGCCGTTCGAAGCGTCCCAGGTCAGCTATGACGTGCGTGAACTGGGCGCGGCCGGCGAAGGCCAGCTGCAGGTCGAACTGGTGGCGTGGCCGTTGCGGCAGCTGGACGCGTGGCGCAGTGGGGTAGGCCCGTGGGCCGACGCACTGGCCGGTGTCGATGCCATCGATGTGCAGGGCAACGTGCTGCAGGTGAACCTGCTGCCGCCCGCGCAGCGCCAGGTGCGTCCGGACCCGATGCGGCGCTGGAACCTGCTGCTGGCGGTGGCGGCAGCGGTGATGCTGGTGCTGGCAGCAGTGCAGCTGCTGGACAACCGCCGGGCCGCCGCCGACGCGCTGCGTGAGCAGGTCGAGCGCAGCGCGCGGAGTGCGCGTGGCGTGGCCAGCGAACGCGCGCAGCTGCAGGCGCTGATCGATGGTGCCGCGTTCCTGGAGAAACAGCGCAGCCAGCGCGCCGGTACCGTGGAAATCTGGAATGAACTGACCCGGCGCCTGCCGGAAGGCACCTATCTGGAAAAGCTGGCGATCGAGAACAACAACCTGCAGCTGATCGGCCTGAGCCGCGAGGCATCGCAGCTGGTGCAGCTGCTGCAGGATGCACCTCAGTGGCGCAAGGTCAACCTGACCGGGGTGCTGCAGGCCGATGGCGCCGCCAGTGGCCGTGACCGCTTCACCATGACCGCCGAGCTGCAGCCCTTGCCGGCCGCGGCACCGAGCCCGGAGGCGGCCGATGCCGATGCCAAGCGCACGCCGTGACCGCTGGCTGGCGCTGGCACTGCTGCTGGCCGTGCTTGGCGTGGCGTATCTGTTGCTGGTGCACCCATGGTTCACACAGCCGCTGCGTGCGATCGATGCCGATGTCGCCGCGCTGCGCGAGCGCGAGGCGCGCGTGCAGGCGCAGCTGCAGCAGCAGCCGCAGATCGAACAGCGCCTGCGTGCCACCCGCGAGGCATTGCAGCAGCGGCCGGGCTTCCTGCGCGAAGCCACGGCCGAAGCCGCTGCCGCCGCACTGGGTGCCCGCCTGCAGGATGCCGTGGCGATGGCCAGCCCGGGCAACCGCAGCTGCACCATCAGCAACCGCACGCCGCTGGCCGACAACCGCCGCGATGCCGAGTTCGTGCGTGTCGCGATGCAGGTGCGGCTGCGCTGTGGCGTGGCCGAACTGGCCACCGTGCTGCACAGCCTTGAAACCGGCAGCCCACGCCTGTTCGTCGACAACCTCAACCTGATCGCGCAGCGTTTCCAGCAATCGCCGAATGAATCGGGGCTGGGCCTGGACGTGTCGTTCGAGCTGGCCGGCTACCTGCTGCCGGGCGCCGCCGCCGACGGCGCGGCGACAACGCCTGCCGCAGCGCCCGCAGTGCTGCCTTCACCGGCCGAGGCGACCCCTGCGCCGCCGCCGGCCGCCCCGTCCGAAGGACAGGAGGTGGCCGATGAAACGTGAACAGATCAGCCTGCGCACCGGCTTCCTGCTGGCGTTGGCCGGTTGGGCCGCCGCCGTCTGGCTGGCCACCGGCTTCGGGCTGGGCAGCCATCTGCCCGGTGCCGGCGGTGATGCCGACGCCGCGCCTGCGCTGCCGTCATTGCCGCCGCTGGCGGCCGAGCGCATGGCCAGCGCCGACAGCTACAGCGCAATCGGCGAGCGCCCGCTGTTCGCCGAAGACCGCAGGCCGCGCCCGTACCTGCTGGGTGGCAGCGAACCCGCGGCCAGTGCCGCGCTGCGCCTGACCGGCGTGCTGTTGACCGGCGACTTCGGCATGGCCACCTTCACCACCGAGCAGAACCGCTCGCTGCGGCTGCGCCTCAACGGCGAAGCCGTGGACGGCTGGCAGCTGGTGGCGCTGCAGCCGCGGCAGGCGACCGTGATCGGCCCCGGTGGCAACCAGGTCCTTGAACTGGCGGTATTCAACGGCCAGGGCGGAGAGCCGCCGACCGTGCTGCGGGGTGCCAATGGCGCGGTGCCGCCAGCGCCGGGCAGCGGGGCACCGCCACCGGTGCAGCCCCCCGCAGCGCCGGTCGCTGCACCGGGGGTCAGTGCACAGCGCGGTACCGGCAATGCCGCTGCCGCCGCCGCGGCGGCCGCACCCACGAACACGCCACCGGCCAACACCAACGGGCCCAGCGAAGCGCAGATGCAGGCCATCCGCGAACGCATCCAGGCCCGCCGTCGCCAGCTGCAGCAACAGCAGCAACAACCGTCGCCGCCCCCGGGCGATGGCACCAACCGATAGAGTGAATGCATGAACCTGCGTTTTCTTCCCTGGTCCTTTGCCCTCGCGCTGCTGGTCGGCTGCAGTACGGTGTCCGCGCCGCACGTGCAGCGCAACGGCAACCTGTCGCCCAGCGCCGGCGCCGGCGCCGGCCAGGCGGCCGATGGCGTCGCCGATGCCGCCCGCGAGAGCCAGGGCGCGCCGCAGGCGGTGATCCGCCGTGGCACCGGCACGATGATCAACCGTGAGGCCGCGCGCGCCCCGGCACCGGCGCTGCATGGCGCCAGCACCGGCGAGGCCACTTTCAACTTCGAGGGCGAATCGCTGCATGCGGTGGTCAAGGCCATCCTCGGCGACATGCTGGGCCAGAACTACGTGATCGCACCGGGCGTGCAGGGCACGGTCACCCTGGCCACGCCCAAGCCGGTCTCGCCGGCGCAGGCGCTGAACCTGCTGGAGATGGTGCTGGGCTGGAACAACGCGCGCATGGTCTACAGCGGCGGGCGCTACAACATCGTCGCCGCCGACCAGGCCCTGGCCGGCACGGTGGCACCGAGCACCGCGCCGGCCGCCAGCGCGCGCGGCTTCGAGGTCCGCGTGGTCCCGCTGCAGTTCATTTCCGCCACCGAGATGAAGAAGGTGCTGGAGCCGTATGCGCGCCCCAACGCCATCGTCAACGTCGACAGCGGGCGCAACGTGATCACCCTCGGCGGTACCCGCGCCGAGCTGGAAAATTACCTGCGCACCGTCGAGATCTTCGATGTCGACTGGCTGTCGGGCATGTCGGTGGGCGTGTTCCCGATCCAGTCGGGCAAGGCCGAGCAGGTCGCTGCCGACCTGGAGAAAGTGTTCGGCGAGGAGAGCAAGACGCCCAGCGCCGGCATGTTCCGCTTCCTGCCGCTGGAGAACGCCAACGCCGTGCTGGTGATCACCCCGCAGGTGCGCTACCTGGACCAGATCCAGCAGTGGCTGGACCGCATCGACACCGCCGGCGGCAGTGCCCGCCTGTTCTCCTACGAACTGCGTTACATCAAGGCGCGCGACCTGGCCGAGCGCCTCAGCGAGGCCTTTGCCAGCAGTGGCAACCGGGGCGGTTCCAGCCCGGCCTCGCTCGCGCCGGGGGCGATCCCGTCGCAGCTGGGCAGTGACGGCGATCGTGGCATGGATACCACCAGCAGCACCCTGGGCTCGACGCTGGGCGGTACCAGTGGCAGCGGCGGCAGCGGCAATGGCAGCCTGAACCTGCCGCAGCGCCAGCCCGGCAACGTCAGCGTCAGCCTGGAAGTGGAAGGCGACCGCGTCGGCGTATCGGCGGTGGAGGAAACCAACACCCTGCTGGTGCGGTCCAGCCCGCAGGCCTGGCGCTCGATCCGCGAGGTGATCGAGAAGCTGGACGTGATGCCGCTGCAGGTTCACATCGAGGCGCAGGTGGCCGAAGTCGCGCTGACCGGCGACCTGAAGTACGGCGTGAACTGGTTCTTCGACAATGCCGTGGCCGGTCGCGCGCTCACCGGAGCCCTGGCGGGCCTGACCCTGCCGCCGGCTTCAGGTGGTTCGTGGAACACCTTCGCCGGCGGCGTCACCGGCAACGACGGCGTCGGCTGGGCCTTCACCGGCCACAACGCGGCCGCGGTGGTCAGTGCGCTGGACAAGGTGACCGACCTGCGCCTGCTGCAGACGCCGTCGGTGTTCGTGCGCAACAACGCCGAGGCCACGCTCAACGTGGGCGACAAGGTGCCGATCAATACCACCACGGTGAACACCGGCGTCGGCACCAGCACCTACAGCTCGGTGCAGTACATCGACACCGGCGTGATCCTCAAGGTGCGCCCGCGCGTGACCCGCGACGGCACCGTGTTCCTGGACATCGTGCAGGAAGTCAGCAGCGCCTCGGACGTGCCCGACAGCTGCAACCCCACCGAGCGCAACTGCAACCCGCGCATCTCGACCAAGAAGCTGTCCACCGAAGCAGCGGTGCAGAGTGGCGACACCATCATGCTGGCGGGCCTGATCACCGACTCGGCCACCGATGGCAGCAGCGGCATTCCGGGCCTGAGCAGGATTCCGGTGGTCGGTGCGCTGTTCGGGCAGAAGACGCGCACCAGCCGTCGTTCGGAAGTGATCGTGCTGCTGACGCCGACCATCGTCCGCAACAACCAGGAGTCGCGCAACCTGACCGACGAGTACAGCAAGCGCTTCCGTGCGATGGAGCCGCTGAACGCGCCGCGCGCGAAGAAATAAGGGAGTTACGGCCGGGCGGCGCCCGGCACCCGCGGTAGTGCCGGCCGCTGGCCGGCAACAGCAACGGCGACAGCCAAAGCCAAAGCAACAGCGGGTTTACTGAGGGAGGTGGGTCGGCGTGGGGTGGCAGAACACGCCGTAAACCCCCAGACCGGCCCAGCCGCTGGCGGCTGTGCGTTCGGGCGCTTGCGAAGCAGTGTTTCGCAAGCAAAGCGCCCTCACCCCTGGGGGCGCGATGGCGCCATCCATGGCGCCATCGGTCCTGCCCACCCACACCGCCCCGCCTCTGACAGATCCCTGCGGCTGTTGGTAGGTGTCGACCTTGGTCGACACATCTGTCAGATATCGAAATGGAACCGGGGTCAGATCCGTTTTCCTTCGGAAAACGGATCTGACCCCATGACGTCCCGACAGACCGCAGGAAACTGTCGAAGGCGGGGTGGGTCCGGTTGCGGGGGTGTCCGCGGCATGGATGCCGCGGCCAAGCCCCCATGGATGGGTTTACGGCGTTCCCCGCAACCGGACCCACCCCGCCAACCCACGGAATGTGGGCCTCTGCTCTTGATGTTGCCGGCCAGCGGCCGGCACTACCGCGGGTGCTGGGTGCAACCCGGCCGATACCCGCCCGGTGCTACGCTGTGGCCACCGACAACCACGGAGGCGGGATGGGGGCGATCGTGTTGTTGCCGCTGTGCGTGGACGATACCGCGCTCGACCGCTGCTTGGCCGCGCTGGATGCCGGCACGGCGCCGGGCACCGCGGTCTGGCTGGCCGATGACGCGCAGACCGGGCCGCGTGCGCAGGCTGTGGTCGAACACTGGTTGGCACATACGCCGTTGCAGGCCGAATACACCCGGCGCGCGCGGCCACTGGGCGAAGTTGCCCATCTGGACGAAATGCTGCGCGCCTGCGATGGCCTGGACGTGGCCGTGCTCGCACCGGACAGCGTGCCCGCGCCGGGATGGCTGCAGCAGCTGCAGGACGCCTTCGCCCGCGATGCCTCCATTGCCACCGCGACGCCCTGGTGCAACGCCGGCGAGACTGCGGCCTGGCCACGGCTGGGCGAGATCAATCCCGAACCCCATGACCCCGCGGTGCTCGCGCAGACCTGCGCCGCGCTGCCGACGCTGCATCCGGAACTGCCTTCTGCAGTCACCCATGCGGTGCTGGTGCGCGGCAACGCGCGCCGTCGTGCCGGTGGCCTGGACGTGGAGAGCTATGCGGGCTGGAATGCCGCGCTGGTCGATCTCAGCCTGCGCATGGCTGGCCTGGGGTGGCGCAATGTGTTGTGCGAGACCGCCTTCGTCACCCGGGCAGGGGAGGCGGTCAGCCGCGACGGTGATCTGGAAGCGCTGGCGGCGCGCTGGCCGGCCTGGGTGCCGCGCCTGGCCGACTTCCTGATGCATGATCCGCTGCACGGGCTGCGTGCCGACCTGCAGCAGCGCATGCGGCAGGCGATAATGCCGCGGGAACAGGGCGACCTGTTCGTTCCGTCCGCGTAGGAGTTCCCCGTTTGAATGCAGCCATTGCCGCCATCGTCGTCACCTACCAGAGTGGCAGCACCATCGATGCCTGCCTCTCGCGGCTGCGCCAGGCAGAGGAGGTGGCCGAGATCCGGGTGATCGACAATGGTTCGCTGGACGGCACCCTGGACATCGTGCAGCGCCATGCCAGCCACGATGCGCGCGTACGCTTCGTCGGCAACCCGGACAATCCCGGCTTCGCCGCCGCCAACAACCAGGGCGTGGCCGACTCGCACAGCCCGTGGCTGGCCTTCATCAACCCGGACCTGATGGTCGAGCCGAGCACGCTGGCCGAGCTGCGCCGCCGGACCGAAGCGCTGGGTGACTGCCTGCTGGGCGTCGAACAGGTGGACGAGCAGGGTCATGCCGACGAGGCGGTGCGTCGCCGCGATCCGGATTTCCTGATGATGCTGCGCTCGCCCGGCAAGGGCTCGAAGCTGGCGGTGGCGCGCGACCCGCACCAGGCACTGCAGCGGGTGCCGGCACTGTCCGGCGCGCTGTTGATGATGCCGCGCGCGCTGTTCGACCGTATCGGCGGCTGGGACGCGGGCTACCGGCTGCATGCCGAGGACCTGGACCTGTGCCGGCGCGCGCGCCAGGCCGGTGCGGTGGTGGCCATCGCCAATGATCTGCAGGTTACCCATGTGCGCGGTGTCTCCAGCCGCTCGCGGCCGTTCTTCGTGGAGTGGCACAAGCACAGGGGGCTGTGGCGCTATTTCCAGAAGTTCGAAGCCGGGCAGCGTTCGCTGCCGGTGCGGGCTGCGGTGTGGGCCGCGATCTGGGCACACGCGCTGATGCTGGTGCCGCGCCTGCTGCGCAGGTCGCTGTAGCACCGGGCCCACGCGCGGCTCAGGCAACGCTCGGGCCGAGCGTGGCTCGGCCCTACGGAAGGCGGCGCGCCCACGGTTCACTCCGCCGGGCGCATAATCCGCCCCATGCCTATCATCCAGTCCCTGCTCGACACCGATCTGTACAAGTTCACCATGATGCAGGCGGTGCTCCACCAGCACCCCGGCGCCCAGGTGCAGTACCGGTTCAAGTGCCGCACCCCCGGCATCGACCTGGCCCGTTACATCGACCAGATCGACGAAGAAATCGACCACCTGTGCAGCCTGCGTTTCAGCGACGCGGAACTGGACTACATGCGCGGCCTGCGCTTCGTGAAGCCGGACTTTGCCGATTTCCTCGGCCTGTTCCATCTGGACCGCAAGTACATCCAGCTGCGCGCGTCGACGGCCGTGCCCGGCGAGATCGAGCTGGACATCACCGGCCCGTGGCTGCACACCATCCTGTTCGAAGTGCCGCTGCTGGCGATCATCAACGAAGTGTGGTTCCGCAACACCACCACGGCCGACTTCGCCGAAGGTGAGCGCCGCCTGCAGGCCAAGGCCGCGCTGCTGCGCGATACCCCCGGCTTCGAGCAGTGCCGCATTGCCGACTATGGCAGCCGCCGCCGCTACTCGCGTGACTGGCATGCCCGCCTGCTGCCGCTGCTGCGCGACGCCCTCGGCCCGCAGCTGGTCGGCACCAGCAACGTGCACTTCGCCCGCCTGTACGGCATGACCCCGCACGGCACCATGGCGCACGAGTACCTGCAGGCATTCCAGGCACTGGGCCCGCGCCTGCGGGATTCGCAGGTGGCGGCGCTGGAATCGTGGGCGCGCGAATACCGTGGCGACCTCGGCATCGCGCTGTCCGACGTGGTGGGCCTGGACGCGTTCCTGCGCGATTTCGACATGTATTTCTGCAAGCTGTTCGACGGCGTGCGCCACGACTCCGGCGATCCGTTCGACTGGGGCGACCGCATGCTGGCGCACTTCCAGCAGCGCCGGGTTGATCCGCGCAGCAAGGTGCTGGTGTTCAGCGACGGGCTGGACATTGCCAAGGTGATGCGCCTGTACGATTACTTCCGCGGGCGCTGCCAGGTCGCGTTCGGCGTCGGCACGCACCTGACCAATGATCTGGGGCCGACGCCGCTCAACATCGTCATCAAGATGGTCCGCTGCAATGGCCAGCCGGTGGCCAAGCTCAGCGATTCGCCGGGCAAGAGTATGTGCGACGACCCGGGTTACCTGGCCTACCTGCGCCAGGTTTTCGAGCTGCCTCAGCCGGCGTAACGCCGCCGGCCCTCAACGGCGCTTACAGGTAGTCGACCACCACCAGGTAGGCGCCCTGCAGCGGCTGCTGCTTGGCGGCCTGCACGCTGTAACGCTCGGAGAAGGCGATATCGCCGGCGCGCATCGCGCTGGCCGACACCGACAGCTTCTGGCCCTGGCGCTTGCCATCGCGCAGCGTCGCGGCCTGGCCATCGGCCAGCGCCGTCACGGCCACCGTCGAGCCCTTGGCCGATGGCGGGCACCCGGCCAGGCTCAGCTCACCCTGGGACAGGTTCGTCGTGCAGCCCGGCTCGGCGATGCGGCCGCTGAAACGGATGCTGCCACTGCTGGCCTGGGCCAGCGCACTGACGGACATCAGGGCCACGCACAGCAGAATGGAGTTCCTCATGACACGTTCTCTGGTTCGGTGTGTCCTAGTTAGCGACAGGTTCGATCAGCCTTTAATAGGACGATTCCGAATCTGCTAGGGCCATCACCAAGAAAGAGTGATGCGCATCAAACAAAGCGATTTCCGCCTGAAAAAGCCTGTTTTCGCGCATGCCGAACGCGTCAGCCATTGCGTCATTTACGGTCGCTTGTGCCCCGCCCATGGCTGCGTCAATTCTCCCGCGCGCCCAGGGATACGATTTCGCCTATCACGTCACACTTGGAGCGTCAATAAATCGACGTTCAGAAAAATAATGAGACTTTCATCACAGTTGTGCATATACTTGCGTCACGGATTCAGGGAGAGGTACGTCCGAGTCCGGCCACAGGTGAGACGCAAGGATGGGTCTTGTTAGCCCGGCAGTGCTCCTTGCTTCCTCCTCTACTTCTCATCTCTTCAGTAGGGTTAGGTAAAAGCGAATGCACAAGATCAACCTCATTGCCGCTCTGATGCTGGCCGCCGCTCCGCTGGCCGCCAACGCCGCCGACGGCACCATCACCTTCAATGGCAAGGTGACCGACAAGACCTGCACCATCTCGACCCCGGGCGGCAAGGACTTCGCCGTGACCCTGCCGACCGTGTCCAAGAACACCCTGGCCACCGCCGGTGCCGTTGCGGGCCGTACCCCGTTCGCCATCAACCTGACCAAGTGCAGCGCCGGCAACGTCGCCACCTACTTCGAGCCGGGTTCGACCGTTGACTTCAACAGCGGCCGTCTGGTCAACCAGGCGTCGGCCAACGCCGCCACCAACGTGCAGCTGCAGCTGCTGGGCTCGAACAACCAGTTCCTGCCGATCAAGGCTGCTGGCGCTGGCCTGGCCCAGACCAACTCGCAGTGGGTCACCGTCGGCACCGACGGCTCGGCCGACCTGAACTACTACGCTGAGTACTACGCCACTGCCGCCGCCACCCCGGGCGACGTCACCAGCAGCGTCAAGTACACGATCATCTACAACTGATCGCAGTCGTGCCCGCACTGGCCGGCGTTCGCGCCGGCCGGTGTTCCGCGGCCCCTGGCCACACCCCTCGAGCGTAGTACTTCCGATGAAAGCACTCTTTCCCCGGGCGCTGCTGCTGGCAGCGTTCACGCTGCCCTTCTGCCAGAACGCACTGGCCGGCGTGGTGGTCAATGGCACGCGGGTGATCTACCCGGCACAGGCGCGCGAAGTCACCGTGCAGGTGGACAACGTGGGCGACTCGCCCGCACTGGTCCAGGCCTGGATCGACAGTGGCGACGCCAACCAGACCGCCGACACCAGTGATGCCCCGTTCGTGCTGACGCCGCCGATCGCGCGCGTCGAACCGGGCCGCAGCCAGGCGCTGCGCCTGATCTTCTCCGGCGCGCAGCTGCCGACCGATCGCGAGACCGTGTTCTGGCTCAACGTGCTGGACGTACCGCCGTCGCCGGACAACGCCGACAGCGGCGACCAGAATTACCTGCAGGTCGCGTTCCGTTCGCGACTGAAGCTTTTCTACCGGCCGCAGGGCCTGAAGGGCGTCGCCAACGACGCACCGGCAGCGCTGCGCTGGACCCGCGCCGGCGACCGCCTGCGGGTGGACAACCCGAGCCCCTTCCACGTCACCCTGGCCGAAGTCCATGCCGTGACCGGCAGCAGTGAAAAGGCGGTCGAGGACAAGGGCGCGATGGTCGCGCCGAAGCAGAGCCTGGAGTTCGCCGCACCGGCGGGCACGCAGCAGGTGCGCTTCATCACCATCAATGATTACGGCGGCCGGGTCGAGCACACCGTCCGCCTCGACAGCACCGGGGGCTGAACGCGCCGCGCCGGCCATGGGCCTGCGCATCCCGCCACCGCCGCCGTGCGGCGAATTGAAGGAATGTCAGTGTGATCGGAAACAGATTGACATTGTCGATCCATCAGGCGCTTTGCCTGTTGGTTGTTGGCGCGGCCTGCCCAGGATGGGCGTTGGCGGCACCGGCCAATCTCGGCGAACAGGCGCTGATGGCGCAGAGCGGTGCGGCCACTGCGCGTGCACCGGAATCGGCCCAGTTCAATTCCAGCTTCCTGTCCGGCCAGGCCAAGCAGGTCGACCTGGCCGCCTTCAGCAACGGCAACCCGATGGTGGCCGGCAATTACCGCGTCGATGTCTACGTCAACGGCGCCTGGCAGGGCCGCCGCGACCTTCAGTTCAAGGCCGATGCACAGGGGCGCGTGGACGCCTGCCTGCCGCTGCCGATGCTGGAAGAAATGGGCGTGGACAGCGAGGCCGTCCTGCTGCAGCAGGACCCGACGCTGCCGACCGACACCACCAGCTGCGTGCCGGTGCAGCAGCGCATGGCCAACGCCTACGGTGTCTACGACAGCGGCAACCTGCGCTACGACCTCAGCATTCCGCAGGTGTTCCTGCGCCGTGAGGCGCGCGGCTACGTCAACCCGGCGCTGTGGGACCGCGGCATCAATGCCGGCTTCGTCGGCTACAGCTTCAATGCCATCGACAGCAACAGCCGCGTCGAAGGTGGCCAGCGCAACCGCAGTGCCTATCTCGGCCTCAATGCCGGCCTGAACCTGGGCGGCTGGCAGTTCCGCCACGATTCCAACCTGACCTGGTCCGAAGGTGACGGCCGCCATTGGCAGAGCATCGCCACCTACGCACAGCGCGGCATCCCGCAGGTGCGCGGCATGCTCACCATCGGTGAGGCCTACACCACGGGCGAGCTGTTCGACTCGATCGGCTACCGCGGTGCCAGCCTGGCCAGCGACGACCGCATGCTGCCCGATTCGCTGCGCGGCTACGCACCGGTGGTGCGCGGCATCGCCGAGACCAATGCGCGCATCGAAGTGCGCCAGAACCAGCAGCTGATCTACTCCTCCACCGTCTCGCCGGGCAGCTTTGTCATCGACGACCTGTACCCGACCGGCTACGGCGGCGACCTGGAAGTGAGCGTGATCGAGGCCGATGGCCGCCGCCGCGAATTCAAGGTGCCGTTCGGCTCGGTGCCGCAGATGCTGCGTGAGGGCGTGTCGCGCTACTCGCTGACCGCAGGCCAGGTGCGCAACAAGCTGCTGGCCGACGAACCCTGGCTGGTGCAGGGCACCTACCAGCGCGGCATCGGCAACCAGCTGACCCTGTACGGCGGCAGCGCGCTGAGCGATGGCTACCTGTCGCTGCTGTACGGTGTCGGCCTGTCGACCCGGGTCGGCGCGTTCGCTGCCGACGTCACCCATGCGCGTACCTCGTTCGACCACTACGGCAGCCACACCGGCGCCAGCGTGCGGCTGAGCTACAGCAACATGATCGGCGAGACCGGCACCAACCTGACCCTGGCCGCCTACCGTTACTCGACCGAAGGCTTCTACAGCCTGCAGGACGCCCTGTATGGCCGTGATTCGGACGCGCGCGGCATCGATCCGACCACCCGTGGCCGCCAGCGCAGCCAGTTCCAGGTCACCCTGAACCAGCCGCTCGGCCGCCGTGGTGGTGCGCTGTACGTGACCGGTTCGGTGCGTGACTTCTACGACCGTTCCGGCACCTCCAAGCAGTACCAGGTGGGCTACAACAACGCCTGGCGTTCGGTGAACTACGGCTTCTCGGCGCTGCGCACCGAAGAGGGCGTGCTCGGCCGTTCCGATACCCAGTACCTGCTGTCGATGAGCGTGCCGCTGGGCCGGGGTACCCACCCGGTGTCGTTCAGCGCCGATCTGGGCATGCGCGATCGTGGTGGCTACGACAACAGCCGCGTCGGCATCACCGGTTCGGCCGGCGTCGACAACAACTTCAGCTACGGCGTGGCCCTGTCCGATTCCCGCGAGGGTGGCACCACCGCGGTCGGCAATGCCGAGTACCGCAGCCGCTACTCCGCGTTGAACGCCACCTACAGCCACTCGCGTGATTTCCGCCAGGCGTCGGTCGGTGCCAACGGCAGCGTGGTCGTGCATCCGGGTGGCTTCACCTTCACCCCGCAGCGGGGCGACACCATGGTGCTGGTCGAAGCACCGGGCGCGCGCGATGCGATCGTCAGCAATGCCCCGGGCCTGCGCGTCGATGGCCGCGGCTATGCGGTGGTGCCGTACGTGTCGCCGTACCGCCTCAACACCGTCACCCTCGACCCGCAGGGCATGGCCCACGACGTCGAACTGGAAAGCACCAGCCAGTCGATCGCACCGTTTGCCGGCGCCATCAGCTACCTGCGCTTCGACACCCGCAAGGGCAACGCGCTGCTGATCCAGGTGCGCAACCCGGATGGCCGCAGCATGCCGTTCGGTGCGCAGGTCAAGGACGAGCAGGGCCAGCCGGTGGGCATGGTCAGCCAGGGCGGTCGCCTGTACGTGCGCAGTGAAAAGAACCAGGGCCGCCTGCTGGTGGAGTGGGGCGCCGGTGCCGAGCAGCGCTGCACCATCGATTACCAGGTTCCGGCGGGCGCCGATGCGTCCAAGACCGGCTTCATCCCGCTGGAGGCAGCATGCCGATGATCTCTTCCCGTGGCCGCACGCTGCTGGCCGCCTTGACCGTGATGGGGGGCGTGCTGCTGGCGCAGCAGGCCAGTGCATCGTGCCGCATCCAGAACAGCTGGTTCGTGGCCCAGGACGTAACCATGGACATGGGGCAGATCGTGATCCTGCCCAGCACGCCGGTCGGCGGCGTGATCAAGGAGATCAGCGAGCCGATCAACCAGCAGAACAGCGTGGCGCGCTGCGACTGGTCCGGCGGGCGTTCGATCGGTGAGTACGTCAATGCCGCGCAGAAGCGTCCGGTGGCCGGGTTCTCGAACGTCTATGAAACCGATGTGGCGGGCGTGGGCATCCGCCTGTACCGCGACTCCGGCGCGATCCAGACCTACTATCCGCACACCATCAACTTCGCCAGCAACAGCACCATCTCGCTGGTCGGAGGCACGTTCCGCATCCAGCTGATCAAGACAGCGGCACAGACCGGCTCGGGCGTGATCGCACCGAACGGTCGCTTCACCACGTATTACTTCGACGGTGATGGCGCCGGCCGACCGGTGCTGACCTCCACCTTCAAGGGCTCGGGCACCACCGTGGTCAGCCCGACCTGCGAAGTGCAGGCCGGCAGCCGCAACATCGCCGTCGACTTCGGCAGCGTGCCCAACACCACCTTCACCGGTGTCGGCTCAAGGGCCGTCGACCGCGATTTCGAGATCCGGCTGAACTGCCAGGGCAGCAATGTCGCCGCCTACCAGAGCAAGATCGGCATCCGCCTCGATGCCGACCAGGACAGCTCGAACATGCCGGGCGTGCTGAAGCTCAGCGCGGCTGCCAACAGCGCGACCCGCATCGGCATCCAGATGGTCCAGCGCGATGGCACCACCGAGCGCGAAGTGCGCTTCGGCCAGACCATCAACGTCGGCACCACGGCGCCGGGGACCAGCGTCATGGCGCTGCCGCTGCGCGCGCGCTACGTGCAGACCCAGGCCGGCACGGTCGGTGCTGGTGTCGCAAACGGCCAGGCCACGTTCACCATCCAGTACGAGTAAGGCCGCCCCGGCGGCTGTCCCTGCTGCGTTCCGCCGCAACGTCGCCCGGCTCACGGGCGGCGTTGACTGCGTCTTGATCTTCCAACGATGAAGATCAGTGCCACGACGCACGTACCATCAATCGAATGTGATGTACGTCGCGATTTTGGAGTTTCCTCATGAGGTGACCGTCTCCTGCCTGCGGGCATTGGACGGTAACGCCGAAAGGATCCAGACGTGGCTACAGCTCCTGGCATTCTCCAGCACCGTCCTTCCGGAGCGCCCCGGTGAAGGTCCTGTCGGTGTTCGGCACCCGACCGGAAGCAATCAAGATGGGGCCGCTGGTGCGCGCCCTGGCCCAGGCCGCGGACATCGAATCGGTGGTCTGCATCACCGGTCAGCACCGCGCGATGCTCGACCAGGTGATGTCGCTGTTCGAGATCACCGCCGACCATGACCTCGACGTCATGGTGCCCAACCAGACCCTCAATGGCCTGTGCGCCCGGCTGCTCGAGCGGCTCGATGCGCTCTACACGCAGGTCCGCCCCGACTACGTGCTGGTGCACGGCGATACCACCACGGCGATGACCGCCGCCCTGGCCGCGTTCCACCACCGCATCCCGATCGGCCATGTCGAGGCCGGCCTGCGCACCGGCGACATCCACCGGCCCTGGCCGGAGGAGATGAACCGGCGGGTGATCGATGTGGTCGCCCAGCAGCTGTATGCGCCCACCCCGGGCTCGCGTGCCAACCTGGCCCGTGAACACCTGGGGGGGCAGGTCCTGGTCACCGGCAACACCGTCATCGATGCCCTGCAGCAGACCGTGCAGCGCCTGGATGCTGATCCGGCACTGCGTGCCCGGGCCGACGAACCCTTCCACATGCTCGACCCCGGGCGCCGCCTGCTGCTGGTCACCGGCCATCGCCGCGAGAGCTTCGGCCAGGGCTTCGAGGACATCTGCCGTGCGCTGGCCGAACTGGCCCGGCGGCCGGACCTGCAGGTGCTGTACCCGGTGCACCTCAATCCGAACGTGCAGGGACCGGTCAATGCCCACCTCGGCACGCTCGACAACGTGCACCTGGTGCCGCCGCAGGATTACCTGCGTTTCGTGCGCCTGATGCAGCGCGCCGACGTCATCCTCACCGACTCCGGTGGCGTGCAGGAGGAAGCGCCGGCCCTGGCCAAGCCGGTGCTGGTGATGCGCGACGTCACCGAGCGCCCCGAGGCGGTCGAGGCCGGTGTGGTGACGCTGGTCGGCACCACGCCCTCGCGCATCGTCGCGGGCGTCAACGCGGCACTGGCCCAGCCACCGCAGCCGACCCGCTTCGACCCCGATGCCAGTCCCTACGGTGATGGCCGCGCCAGCGCGCGCATCGTCGCCGCGCTGCGCGGCATGCCCCTTCCCGAGTTCACGCCCGGTCTCCGCAGTGGCGGTGCCGCCCAGCCCCTTCCGCATGAAGTGACGCCATGACCCTGACCGGCCGCTCCCCCCTGTTTGCCTCCGCCGCCGCGTTCGTCCTGTCGGGCGTGGTCGGTACTGCCCATGCCGCTGACACCGTCGCCGGCCAGTTCACCGAATGGAGCAGCGACAGCACGGTGAACCGGCAGATGACCCTGCGCGAACTCGGTTTCCGCCAGCCACTGGTGCTGAGCGGGCAGGAAAGCCAGCGCGAGGTCTATCTGCCGGTGCCGGCCGGAGTCGCCACCCGCGACGCGCAGCTGCAGCTGGATGGGCGCTATGTACGCGGCCACGCCGGGCGTACCTCGGGATTGTGGTCGGTCGATGGCGACCCGATCGCGGCGCGTTCGATCACCGATGCGCAGGGCGATGCCAGCCAGTTGCTGGCCATCGACGGCGAACCCCGCCCGAGCGGCTTCGTGCGCGTCGGCGTCGGCTGGTGGTCGATCGTGTCCGATTACCAGTGCGCCGACCAGAGCGCGCCGGCCAACGTGCTGCGGCTGTCGCCGGACTCGCGTTTCAGCTACCGCTTCGACGGCCGCGCCGTGGATACCGTGGCCAAGGCCTGGGGGGCGCTGCCACCGCGGGTGCGCCTGCTGGTGGATGGCAAGGCGCTGCAGGCACCGGCCTACGATGCGGCCTGGCGCATCGGTACCGCGTTGCAGGCCGGCGGCAAGCAGGTGCAGGTGGTGGCCCTGCCCAAGGTCGGTGACAGCGTCGACCTGGCCGGTATCAGCATCCCGGCCAGCCTGCAGGGCGTGCCGGCCTACGCTGCGCTGGCCACGGGGGAGCGCGCGCATGCGATCAGGGATCTGGCCGAAGTAGGCGCGCTGCTGACATTGCGCGACAGCGGGCCGTTGGCTGCCGATGTGATGATTGGCAGCGATGCACTGCGCGCCGGCGTGCGCGCGGCGCTGGATGCGCTGGGCGCGCAGGTCGGCGCAGCCGGTGCGGATGCAGGCAGCGCGTTCGCCGCGTGGCGCGCGGGTGGCATGGCGGGCCTGGAAAACCCCGCAGCCACTGCCTCGGTCGGCGTGGTGGCCGTTGCCGGGCGTCCGACGCTGGTGGTCGATCCGGCGGCGGCGGGCAAGGTCGCCGGGCTGCTCGCCGAGCAGTGGCGCAGCTATGCACTGGGCCGCAGCCTACAGGTCAGCGCAGCGGGCACGCCCAGACTGGACGGTGACCAGGTGCTGCTGAGCCGGCTCGGCAACATCGCCGGCACCATGGATGTGGTGACCCGCGCCGACCGCAGCGCCAGCTTCGACCTCGGCGCACTGTCGGCCGATGGCCGCCTGCCCGAGCAGGTGGTGATCGATGTCTCGGCGGCCCCCAACGCGGCCGGGTAGGGCGCGGTCGCCACGATCTACCTCAACGATTACCTGCTGGGCGGCAAGGTGCTGTCGGCCAACGGCCAGCCGCAACGCCTGGTGGCCAAGGTGCCGGCCTACGCGCTGTCGGCACGCAACGAGATCCGCGTCAGCTTCCTGCGCCAGCCGGCGCGTCCCTACTGCCACGATCCGGCCACGGGCTATCCGGTCTCGATCCTGCCCAGCAGCCATCTGACCCTGGCCAAGCGATCGCTGGGCAATGATTTCGTCGGTGCCAGCAGCCAGCTGTCGCGCGGTAACCAGGTGTTCGTGCCCGGCGCGTGGCTGCAGGACGCGCCGGCCTCGCTGGGCAAGGTCATCGCCGTGGCCAGTGCAGTGGGCGCCTCGCCGGAAGCGTCGGAACTGAAGGTGGTCGACGCCGGTGCCGCCGTCAGCCCGGGTGCGCCGTGGCTGGCCTTCGCCGTGGCGCCGGCCGGGGTTGATGTGGCCGGCCTGAAGGACGGCCACCTGCGGATCGGGGGCACGTCGCAGCCGTTGCTGGATGTCAGCGGCTTGGATCGCGCCGCCGTGGTACAGGTGGGCACCTCCGGCGGCCAGCTGGGCGTGCTGTACAGCGACCTGGGCGCACAGGCACCGTCGTTCGGCGCACCGTTCCGGCTGCTGAAGGGCGACCTGGCCGTGCTCGACGGCAGTGACGCCGTGCGCGAATTCGACCGCCAGGATCCCTATGGCACGCGCGTCGCGCAGGACGGCAACCCGCAATCGAAGTGGGAACGGCACATGGTCTGGTTGCTGCTGCTGGTCGGCGTGATCGTGTTCGCGCTGCTGGCCGCCCGCGTCACCCAGGTGCGCCGCCGCAAGTCCGCCAACGCAGGGCACTGATCCACCGTGGACGGTCTGTTCTGGAACATCCAGCTGGCCAACTACTACGCCGCCCTGGAAACCACGGCGGCGGCAGTGGCCGTGCTGATCCTGATCTCCAGCCTCGATGACCTGTTCATCGACGTCTGGTACTGGGTGCGCGAGAGCTGGCGGGCATTGACCATCAAGCGCCGCGACGCATACCGGCCGCTGACCCAGGACGACCTGCTGCAGCGCCCGCAGCAGCCGTTGGCGATCATGGTGCCGGCGTGGATGGAGTACGACGTCATCGCGCAGATGGTGGAGAACATGATCAACGTGCTCGATTACCGCGAGTACGTCGTGTTCGTCGGCACCTATCCCAACGACCAGCAGACCATCGATGAGGTCGAGCGCATGCGTCGCCGCTACAAGCGCCTGCGCCGCGTGGAAGTACCGCACGACGGGCCGACCAGCAAGGCCGACTGCCTGAACTGGCTGATCCTGGCGATCTTCGATTACGAGAAGCGCCACGACATCGAGTTCGCCGGGGTGATCCTGCACGACAGCGAGGACGTGCTGCACCCGATGGAGCTGCGGTTCTACAACTACCTGCTGCCACGCAAGGACATGATCCAGTTGCCGGTGACCTCGCTGGACCGCGAGTGGTACGAACTGGTGGCCGGGGTCTACATGGACGAGTTCGCCGAATGGCACGCCAAGGACCTGGTGGTGCGCGAGAGCGTTTCGGGGATGGTACCGTCGGCCGGCGTCGGTACCTGCTTCTCGCGGCGCGCGTTGCTGGCCCTGAGTGCGCAGACCGACAACCAGCCCTTCAACACCGACAGCCTCACCGAGGATTACGACGTGGGTGCGCGGCTGGCAGCCATGGGCATGCAGTCGATCTTCGCCCGCTTCCCGGTGCAGTTCCGCGTGCGCCGCCCCTCATGGTTCGGCTGGGGGCCGGTGCGCGAGCGCACCCAGCAGATGGCCCTGTGCGTGCGCGAGTACTTCCCCGACAATTTCCGCGCCTCCTACCGGCAGAAGGCGCGCTGGGTGCTGGGCATCGGCCTGCAGAGCTGGGAGTCGCTGGGCTGGCGAGGCTCGCTGGCCACCAAGTACCTGCTGGCGCGCGACCGCAAGGGCATCATCACCTCGTTTGTCAGCATCATTGCCTACCTGATCTTCCTGCAGCTGCTGCTGTTCTGGCTGTTGAAGATGACCGGGGTCTGGACGATGCAGTTTCCCAGCGTGTTCCAGGCCGGCACCTGGCAGATGACGGTGGCGCTGCTGACCACCGCAGCGCTGGCTACCCGCGTCGTGCAGCGCTTCTACTTCGTCAACCGGCTGTACGGCTGGGAGCATGCCTTGATGTCGATTCCGCGGATGGTGGTCGGCAACATGATCAACTTCATGGCCACCGCCCGCGCGTGGAAGGTGTTCCTGGCCTACCTGCTGTTCGGCAAGCGCATGGTCTGGGACAAGACCATGCACGACTTCCCGGATGCGGCGCAGCTGGTGCAGACGCGCAAGCAGCTCGGCGAACTGTTGACCACCTGGCAGGCGGTGGAGCCGGAGCGCCTGCAGCAGGCACTGGAGCAGCAGCAGGACGGCCGGCAGCAGCCGCTGGGGCGCATCCTGCTCACCCAGGGGTGGCTGGATGATGAGACCCTGGCCGAGGCGATTGCCTTCCAGGGCGACCTGCCACGTGCGGTGATCGACGTGGATTACCTGCGGGCCGGCCCGTTCCCGGTCAGTGCCGACGCCTGCGTGCAATGGCGCATGCTGCCATTGCCGCCGCGGCAGCCGGGAACCCTGCGGCTGGCCGTGGCCAGCCCGCTGCCCGAGGAGGCACTGGCGCTGCTCAAGCAGGAAACCCGCAGCGACCACATCGAACAGAGCATCGCCCGCGAGAGCGAGATCAACGCAGGGCTGCGCCTGATCGGCAGTGACCGGGACTGGCAGCTGGACAACGTGCCGCTGCTCGGGGACCTGCTGGTGGAGATGCGCCTGATCGACCACGCGCGCTTCGAGATCGCACTGGATGCCTACAAGCCGCAGCGCGATGGCCGCATCGGCGACTACCTGGTCAAGCAGGGCGTCACCACCGAGGACGCCGTCGCCCAGGCCATGCAGGAGCAGCGCCGGCGTGCGGCCGTGCTGCAGTCGCCGCCTCCCGGAGCCTTGCCGGCATGAAGACCACGCTGCTGTCCACCGTCATTGCCGTGGCACTGGCCACGGCCGCCACGCCGGTACTGGCACAGGCCGATGCGGTCCTGCCGCTGTCCGGTGCTGCATACCGCGTCGCCGAGCAGGCCTTCGCCGCTTACGAGCGCGGCGACTATCAAGCGGCTTACCAGCAGTCCACCGAAGCGATCCGGCTGCGCCCGGACGTGGTGCGGCTGCGCCTGCTGCAGATCTACGCGCTGCAGAAACTGGGCCGGCCGGCGGAGGCGCAGCAGCAGGCGCGCCGTGCACTGGATGCGGGGTTGAAGGATCCGGCCTTGCCGGCGTTGGCCGCTGCCACCGCTGCACGCAGCACGCCCCCGGATGCCAGGGGCACGCGCGCATCCTCCCCACCGCGTGCGGCCGGCAGCGGCGCAGACCGCGCCAGGCAGCAGGCCTACACGCTGGCCACCGAGGCCTATGCCGCCTATGACGCCGGGCGCATGGGGGAAGCGGCCAGCAAAGCCGAGCAGGCCTTCCGCCAGCAGCCGAAGCAGGGCGCCTGGGCGATGCTGTGGGTGGCGGCGCTGGAAGCACAGCAACAGGCCGAACTGGCCGACGCAGCCATCGGCACGGCGCTGCAGCTGGGCGCACCGAACGTCGAGGAACTGCGCGCCCGGCGCGTGGCGCTGGATCGACAGCGCGCGCTGCTGCAGGCCCAGCAGGCGTATCGGTCGCTGTCCACGCAGGATGATGCCGCGGCCGTTGCGCAGGCACGTGCCGCCGTCGAACTGGCGCCGGATGTTGCTTCGTACCGGTGGCTGTTGATCACCGCGCAGCTGCAGCAGGGGCAGCTGGCCGACGCCGAGCGCAGCGCCGACCAGGCACTGCAGGCCGACGGCGGGGATCTCAATGCCCGGGTGATGCGTGGTTATCTGCGCCAGCGCCAGGGCAACACCCTGCTGGCCAATGAAGACTTCGACGCCGCACTCGCCGCGCCGGGGTCAACCATGCAGCAGCGCAACGTGCGCCTGCTGGCCGTGGATGCGGCCCTGGCCGCTGGGGACCGCACACGTGCGGCTGCACTGCTGGCGCCACTGCAGGCGGCGTCGCCCACGGATGCGGGCGACGCACGCGCGCAGCAGCTTCTGCAGCAGGGCATCGAACAGCGCGCCAAGGCGATCCGGTCCAGTCGTGCACCTGCGGGTTTGAGTGCGCAGGCGTATCCGGCGCCGTTCCAGCACTGCCCGCCTGCTGACACCGGTGATGCCTGCACGCTGATGCCGGTCGACCTGCAGGGCGACGGTGGTGCCGCACAGCGCGCGTATGCGGCCTACGCGCGGCAGGACTACGCCGAGGCCATCGGCGAGGCGCGGCAGGCCGTGCAGCTCGCACCGGAGGACGCGAGCCTGCAGGGGCTGCTGACCACCACGCTGGCGGCAGGCAACCGCAGCCAGCAGGACGAAGCACGGCTGCGCCTGGACGCGGCACTGGCGCAACGCCCTGATGACGCCGGGCTGCTGATGCAGCGCGGCTACCTCAACCAGAAGGCCCACGAACCGGCGCGCGCACTGGCCGACTTCCGTGCCGCCGAGTCCACCGGCAGGGCACCGAAGAGCGTGGTGCTTGACCAGGCCTACGCCAGCGCGGCCGGCGGCGATCACCCGCAGGCGGTGGCGCTGCTGCGGACGGCCATTGATCGTGCCGACGCCGGCGAGCTGCCGCTGGATGAGCGCCAGCGCTACAACGTGCGCAGTGCCATCGCCAGTTACTCGCGCGAGTGGGGCGTGATCGCCTCGGCGGGCTTCCGCGGTGCACGCCAGGCGGCGACCAATGTCGGCGGCGCAGCGATCAGCACGCCGGGCGATTCGGTGTTCAGCACGCTCGAGGCGTTCTGGCGACCGCCGGCCTTCAACGACGCCCATGGCACGCTGGAACTCTACGCACGACTGCTCAACACGCTGTACGACCAGGGCGGCACCTATGAATCGATCCGCGCGGTGGACCCGTGCACCGGCGAATCGACGCCCGACGCACGCGCACGCGCCGAACGGCTCAGCCGCTCGCGTTCCACCACCGGCTGGCCGTCCACCATCGCCTCGTTCGGCCTGCGCTACGCCTTCGGCCAGACCGGCCTGAGCGCCGGCATCGAGCGTCGCCAGTTCCTCGGCAGTGCCACCCGTTCGGGTGATGTCTATCCGGCATCGGCGGCCGTGCAGTGCCGCCTGCAGTTGGCCCTGAACCCGCCACTGGAAGCCAGCACGCTGGCCCGCTACCGCCTGGCCAGCGGTTCTGGCGGCTGGATGTCCTACCTGACCTACGGCTATTACCACGGCACCGACCTGCGCACCGACGTCAACCAGTGGTGGATGGTCAGCGGCTACGCGCAGGGCGGTTACACCTGGGACGACAACAGCGCCCACTTCACCCTCGACGCGCTGGATGCCAACGGCACGCCGGTGCGGCGGATCGGCGATGCCCACGGGAGGTTGCATCGCGAGCAGTGGTTCGCGGCCGCTGAACTGCGCGCCGGCCGCAGCTTCCGCTTTGGCGCCGGGCAGACCCACTGGGTGGTCACGCCGTATGTGGTGGTGGGGGCGGACTGGCTGGACCAGCGCTCGCGGGTGCGCGACATCCGTTACCCGCTGTTCCCGGCGCAGTCGTTCGCGCTCAACGATACGCAACGCAGCTGGTCGCTCGGCGCAGGACCGGGCGTGGGCGTGCGCTACTGGTTCCGCGAGGACCACTACAACACCCCGCGTTCCTACCTCGACCTGACCGTGCAGTACCGCTTCGCGATCGGCGGCGGAGATACGCAGCGCGCCAAGGGCCTGTTCGCCACCGCCATCCTGTACTACTGAGCCAGCCCCCAGCGTCGCCGCAGCGCCGCCGCCTGCGGCGTGTCCTGGGTCAGCCAGGGCTCCAGCGCATAGACCAGCACGTGCTGTGCGCCACTGCCGCGTGCCCACGCCAGCTGCCGCTGGATGCGTGCGGCATCTGCGGTTTCGCCCTTGAACCCGCTGCCATCAGCGGCGCTGCCAGGCAGTTCGCGGAACAGTTCGACGATCGCATCGAAACCGATGTCCTGTGCCTGGAAATGGTCGAGCAGGGGTTGCAGCTGCTGCACGTTGCCGGCGCCGGCAACACCCACCCCGTCCTGCACCATCGGCCGCAGCGTGGCCTGGGCCAGTACCGCCTGCCATAGCGTGACCAGATTGCCATCGGACTGCAGGCGGCTGAAGTAGCAGGAGATCGCACAGTCACCGCCGCGCGCGCTGGCGGCCTGCACCAGCCCGTGCAGCCACTGCGCCAGCCATTGCTGGCGGGCCGGATCGGCCCAGTGGAACTGCTCCAGTTCGTAGGGCAGGTACCAGCCGCCGAAGGCCGGCTGCTGCACCCATGGCGCCTGTGCCAACCAGCTGCGCGCGTGCGCCAGGCTGTTGGCCAGGAACGCCTGCAGCGTGGCGTCGTCGGCGCCGATGGCCTGCCACCAGCGTTGCTGGAAGGGCAGGCCGACGCGGATCCGGAGGTCATTCTCGCGGGCCGCAGTGAACAGCTGCTGCAGGCTGCCGTCGGGCAGTGACCAGTCGCCATCGCTGCCACCGACGATGCCGGTCCATTGCAGCACCAGCTGCCGGCACCCCAGCGCATGGGCCAGCTTCAACGAGCGTTGCCAGTCGGCCAGGCCCCATTGCAGATGGCTGCGCCACGGTTGCAGGAAGGTGCCATCGACGTGCACCGGCAGCGAGCAGCCGGGCAGGGTGGCGAGCGTACCGGCCAGCGGCGCCAGCAACGCCGCGCGCAGCAGCCGGCGGCGCAATGGCGAAGTCGGATCCGTGGGAAGGCCAGGCCGGAGCATGCCCGCATCATCCCAGAGCACCGTGGCTGGAAGGTGAACCCCGCACCAGATAGTACCGGCCGCTGGCCACCGCGTGCTCTGGTAGTGCCGGCCGCTGGCCGGCATCGCCCCCGGGTGGCAGGTGAATCACCACCCGGTAGTGCCGGCCGCTGGCCGGCATCGCCCCCGGGTAGCAGGTGAGTCACCACCCGGTAGTGCCGGCCGCTGGCCGGCATCGCCCCCGGGTGGCAGGTGAGTCACCACCCGGTAGTGCCGGCCGCTGGCCGGCATCGCGCCCCGATTATTCCAACGCGTAGCGCAGCGCGAACAGCACCGCCACCAGCCACACCGCCGGATGCACCTCGCGCCAGCGCCCGGTGCCGGCCTTCAGCGCGGCATACGCAATGAAGCCGAACGCCAGGCCGTTGGCGATCGAATAGGTGAACGGCATCGCCAGCGCACACAGGGCGGCCGGCACCGATTCGGTCAGGTCGCTCCAGTCCACGTCCACCAGTTCGCGCAACATCAGGCCGGCCACGAACAGCAGCGCCGGTGCGGTGGCATAGCCGGGCACCATCGCCGCCAGCGGCGAGAACAGCAGTGCGGCCAGGAACAGTGCCGACACCACCAGTGCGGTCAGGCCGGTGCGGCCGCCCACCTGCACGCCCGAGGCGCTTTCAGCGAACGCGGTGGTGCTGCTGGTGCCCAGCAGCGAACCGGCCACGATCGCCGTGCTGTCAGCCAGCAGCGCGCGGCCGAAACGCTTCTGCGCGCCCGGCAGCTTCAGCAGTCCGGCGCGACCGACCACGCCATACAGGGTGCCGGTGGCATCGAACACTTCCACCAGCACGAACACCAGCACCACCTGCAGCAACACGGCGATCGGCGCGCCACCGTTGTGGTGCAGCAGGCCCGGCAGGTCCAGCTGCAGGAAGGTCGGCGCCAGGCTCGGCGGCAGCGAGACCAGGCCCTGGTACTGCACGTCGCCCAATGCCCAGCCCGCGCCGGTCACCGCCAGGATGCCGATCAGGATCGCGCCACGGACACGGCGCGCTTCCAGCACGGCAATCAGCAGGAAGCCGGCCAGCGCCAGCAGCGGCGGCGCCGTGTTCAACGGGCCCAGCGCCACCAGCGTGTCTTCATTGCCGACGATCACGCCGGATTTCTGCAGCGCGATGATCGCCAGGAACAGGCCGATGCCGGCCACGATCGCCGAACGCAGCGAGGCCGGGATGCCCGACACCAGCCACGCCCGCACACCGGTCAGCGACAGCACCAGGAACACCAGGCCGGAGATGAACACCGCAGCCAGTGCCTGCTGCCACGGCAGGCCAGCGGCACCGACCACGGTGAAGGCGAAGAACGCGTTCAGGCCCATGCCCGGTGCCATGCCCACCGGGAAGTTGGCCGCCAGCGCCATCACCGCCGAACCCAGCGCAGCGGCCAGGCAGGTGGCCACGAACACCGCACCCGCATCCATGCCGGTGGTGCCGAGGATTTCCGGGTTGACGAAGACGATGTAGGACATCGTCAGGAAGGTAGTGACACCGGCCAGCAGCTCGGTGCGCACGGTGGTGCCGTGCTGCTGCAGCTGGAACAGGCGTTCGAACAGGGACATCGCAGATCTCTCATGCCTGCGCGCCCTGCCGCCCGTAGGGGAGCTGCGGGTGCGTCGTCAGGCGCTTAGAAGTGGTAGTTCAACTTCAGCGTAACGCTGCTGTAGTCGGTATGGAAGCTGCGACGGGCCGCAGCAGGGTAGTTGGGGTCTTCCAGGGTCACCGGGCTGGAACCCAGGTGGGTGTAGCGGTATTCGGCACCGGCCGAAAGGCGCTCGTTGAAGCGGTACAGCACGCCTGCGGTGGCGTGGGCGCCGGTTGACAGGTGCGACGCGCGGGTCTCGAACTCGGCCACGCGACAGCCGTGGGTGGCCTCCACCAGCGACTTGTCGCAGCCCAGGGTGAACTCCTGCTGGGCCACGGTCACGCCTGCGCCGACGTAGGGCAGCCAGCGGCCCATCACGCGCCCCAGCGTCACATCGAAGGTGCCCGAACGGGTCACCGCATCCTTGCCGTAGTACGGGCTGTACTGGTGCTGTTCGCGATCCTTCCAGTCACGGCTGACGTTGCCGAACGACAGCGCGCCTTCAACACCGACCACGATGTTGTTGTCGAACTGCCAGCGACGGCCACCCTGCATGCCGCCGGTGAAACCGCGCACGCTCTTTTCCGAGGCGTTGGCATTGCTGCGGTCGTTGCTGTGCCCCTCGCCATGCGAGGCCTGGGCACCCAGGTAGAAGCCGTCCCAGTCGGTGGTCGCGGCCGTGGCGGTGCCCGACAGCATCAGGGCTGCCGTGGTGATGATCAGTGCTTTCATTGCGGTTTCCTACGTTGGGGGGATGGAGCGGGGACGTAGGAAAACCGATGTGGGCGGGTGAATACATACAAGGAATTGCAAAGTCCGGCGGCGACAGGCTTTCACGCCTTTTGGGGCTCGGGCGTTCATCAGCGGTTGAATTCCGACCGGCGAAAACACCTGGAAAAACTGGCGACAGGACGGCCTGAAAGACGAAAGGCCGCGCGAGCGCGGCCTTTCGTGTTCTGCGGTTTGGCTTACTTCAGCGCCTTGAAGCGCAGGCGCTTCGGCGCGGCATCGTCGCCCATGCGACGCTTCTTGTCTTCCTCGTACTCGCGGTAGTTGCCCTGGAAGAACTCCACGTGCGAGTCGCCTTCGAACGCGATGATGTGCGTGGCGATGCGGTCCAGGAACCAGCGGTCGTGCGAGATCACGAAGGTGTTGCCCGGGAACTCCAGCAGCGCGTCTTCCAGCGCACGCAGCGTTTCGATGTCCAGGTCGTTGGACGGTTCGTCGAGCAGCAGCACGTTGCCGCCCTGCAGCAGGGTCTTGGCCATGTGCAGGCGGCCACGCTCACCACCGGACAGCGAGCCGACCATCTTCTGCTGGTCCTGGCCCTTGAAGTTGAAGCGGCCGATGTAGGCGCGCGACTGGATCTCGATGCCGTTGATGTTGAGGATGTCCAGGCCACCGGCGATTTCCTGAAAGACGTTGTGGTTGCCTTCCAGCTTGTCGCGGCTCTGGTCCACATAGGACAGCTGCACGGTCGGGCCGATCACGATCTCGCCCGAATCCGGCTTCTCCTGGCCGGTGATCATCTTGAACAGCGTCGACTTGCCGGCGCCGTTCGGGCCGATGATGCCGACGATCGCGCCCGGCGGAATCAGCATCGACAGGTTGTCGATCAGCAGGCGGTCGCCGAACTTCTTGGAGACGTTCTTGAACTCCATCACCATGTTGCCCAGGCGCTCGCCCGGCGGGATGAAGATTTCGTTGGTCTCGTTGCGCTTCTGGTAATCCTGCGACTGCAGCTCTTCCAGGCGGGCCAGACGGGCCTTGCCCTTGGAGCGGCCGCCCTTGGCGTTCTGGCGCGACCACTCCAGTTCCTTCTGGATCGCCTTCTGGCGGGCCTTTTCCTGGTTCTCTTCCTGCTTCAGGCGCTCATCCTTCTGCACCAGCCATTCGGTGTAGTTGCCCTTCCACGGAATGCCGCGGCCGCGGTCCAGTTCCAGGATCCACTCGGCGGCGTTGTCCAGGAAGTAGCGATCGTGGGTGACGGCCACCACGGTGCCGGTATAGCGCGCCAGGAACTGTTCCAGCCATTCCACCGACTCGGCGTCGAGGTGGTTGGTCGGTTCGTCGAGCAGCAGCATGTCCGGCTTCTGCAGCAGCAGGCGGCACAGTGCGACGCGGCGCTTTTCACCGCCGGACAGGTTGGCGATCTTGGCATCCCACGGCGGCAGGCGCAGCGCATCGGCGGCCACGTCCAGCTGGTTTTCCAGGGTGTGCGCGTCGCCGGCGGCCAGGATCGCCTCCAGGCGCTCCTGTTCCTTGGCCAGCGCGTCGAAGTCGGCGCCTTCCTCGGCGTAGGCGGCGTACACCGCCTCCAGCGCGGCCTGGGCCTGCAGCACTTCGCCCACGCCTTCCTCGACCGACTCGCGCACGGTCTTGTTCGGGTCCAGTTCCGGTTCCTGCGCCAGGTAACCGACCTTGATGCCGGGCTGCGGACGGGCTTCACCCTCGAAATCGGTGTCCACGCCGGCCATGATCTTCAGCACGGTGGACTTGCCGGCGCCGTTCAGGCCCAGCAGGCCGATCTTCGCGCCCGGGAAGAAGGACAGGGAAATGTCCTTGATGATCTGCCGCTTGGGCGGGACCACCTTGGACACGCGGTTCATGGTGTAGATGTATTGCGAGGACATGCGGTCTCCGTAGGCGCGGCCCTGCGCCCGACCCGTCACGGGAACATCCCGTTGCGGCAGCGGGCACAGACTGGAATGGAATACCGCCAATTATAGCCGGAACCGGTTCCGGCCCGCGCCCGGCCGGAGCCGCGCAGGCTGGCCGTGGCCTGAATACTCCGTCACAGTCCTGCAGCGGGAAGCGTTTCCAGCCGGAAACGGTTCAGATCGGTTGCGCAATATGGGCTCACCACCCACCCAAGCAGAGGTCTGACATGCGCATCAATCGAGTAATGGCCGGAGCCGTGGCCTCTGTGCTGGCGCTCGGCGCGGTGGCCCCCGCCTTCGCCGACAACGACCACCGTGACCGCCGCGAATGGCGGGAGGATCGCCGCGAGTGGCGCCAGGACCGCCGTGACTGGGAACGCGACCGCCGTGAGGCCCGGCGCGACTGGGAACGCGACCGCCGCGACTGGCACCGCGACCACGACCGCTACTATCGCCCGGCACCGCCGCCGCCGCGCGTGGTCTACCGCCCGGCCTATGGCCCGGGCTACGGCTGGAAGGTCGGACACCGCTACCGTGATTACTACCGCGGCCCGATCTACGTGGTGAACGACTACCCGCGCTACCACCTGCGCCGCCCGCCTTACGGCCACCAGTGGATCCGCGATGACCGCGGCAACATGCTGCTGGTGGCCATCGCCAGCGGGATCATCGCCGACTACATCGTCAGCAGCCGCTGACGATCGCGGCCGGGGTCGGATCCCTTTCCAACGGAAAGGGCTCTGACCCCACAACTGTCGATTGAAACCATACGGGGCCGGATTCCTTCGGGAATGCCGGCCCCGTCTGTTTCGGCCCCGGCAGGCCGGTGCGGGGCTACAATCAGGGGCTGAGTCGTACCCCTTTCCCTGCCTGCTGGAGTACCCGATGTTCCCGCGTGACGTCCGCATCGAAACCTACGATCCCGAACTGGCCAAGGCCATCGCCGCCGAAACCCAGCGCCAGGAAGACCATGTCGAGCTGATCGCCAGCGAGAACTACACCAGCCCGGCGGTGATGGAAGCGCAGGGCAGCCAGCTGACCAACAAGTACGCCGAAGGCTACCCGGGCAAGCGCTACTACGGTGGCTGCGAATACGTGGACATCGCCGAGCAGCTGGCGATCGACCGCCTGAAGCAGCTGTTCGGCGCCGACTACGCCAACGTGCAGCCGCACAGCGGCTCGCAGGCCAACCAGGCCGTGTACTTCGCCCTGCTGCAGCCGGGCGACACCATCCTCGGCATGAGCCTGGCCCACGGCGGCCACCTCACCCACGGTGCCAAGGTCAATGCGTCGGGCAAGCTGTTCAACGCCGTGCAGTACGGCGTCAACGACCAGGGCCTGATCGACTACGACGAAGTCGAGCGCCTGGCCCTGGAACACAAGCCGAAGATGGTCGTCGCCGGCTTCTCGGCGTACTCGCAGGTGATCGACTGGGCGCGCTTCCGTGCCATCGCCGACAAGGTCGGTGCCTACCTGTTCGTCGACATGGCCCATGTCGCCGGCCTGGTCGCCGCTGGCGTCTACCCCAGCCCGCTGGACCACGCCCACGTGGTCACCTCCACCACCCACAAGACCCTGCGCGGCCCGCGCGGCGGCATCATCATCGCCAAGGGTGCCGACGAAGACCTGGTCAAGAAGCTGCAGTCGATCGTGTTCCCGGGCATCCAGGGCGGTCCGCTGATGCACGTCATCGCCGGCAAGGCCGTGGCCTTCAAGGAAGCGCTGGAGCCGGGCTTCAAGGCCTACCAGCAGCAGGTGGTGAAGAACGCCCAGGCGATGGCCAACACGCTGATCGCGCGCGGCTACAAGATCGTTTCCGGTGGCACCCAGAACCACCTGATGCTGGTCGACATGATCGGCAAGGACGTGTCCGGCAAGGACGCGGAAGCCGCGCTGGGCAAGGCCCACATCACCGTCAACAAGAACTCGGTGCCGAACGACCCGCGTTCGCCGTTCGTGACCTCGGGCCTGCGCCTGGGCACCCCGGCGGTGACCACCCGCGGCTACGTCGAACAGGACTGTGTGGACCTGGCCAACTGGATCGCCGACGTGCTCGATGCGCCGAACGATGACGCCGTCATCGCCCGCGTGCGCGACGCCGTCAGCGCGCAGTGCCGCAAGTACCCGGTCTACGGCTGATCGGGGCCGGGGTCAGAGCCCTTTCCTGGCGGAAAGGGATGCGACCCCGCCACGACGCAGGGGTCGGATCCCTTCCCGCACGGAAGGGCTCTGACCCCGTCACCAGGAACCCCGCGCATGGATGAGCGCCGCCTCAAGTACCTGTACATCGCGCTGGCGGTGCTGTTCGGCCTGCCCAGCCTGTTCTTCGGCGGTGCCGGCGCCTGCATCGCCGTGGTCATGGGCGTGATCGGGCTCGTCTCGCTGGACGCGGACAAACTGTGGTTTGCCGCCGGCATGTTCGCGTGGGGATCGTGCGCGATCGCCGGCCTCGTGGCCTGGGTCGCGCTCAGCATCGTCTGGCTGCGCGATGGCGCACGCGGGCTGCACAGGGCATCACGCCGCTGGTGGCTGCTGCTGGGCCTGGGCGTGCTGGCAGGCCTGCCCTTGCTGGCGATGGCGCTGTACTACTTCGCCGAGCTGGGTTCGTCCGTGCTCAGCGGGCTGTTCGCCGGGCCGTCCCTGCTGGTGCCCACCGGTATGTTGATCCTCCTGCGGCTGCGTGCTGACGCCCTGGGCGAGCCATCCGGCCCGGCACGGTCAAAGGAGTAGGCCCGCGTGGATGAGCGCCGCGCCCGGTATCTGTATGCCGTCCTGGCGGTGATCCTCGGCCTGCCCAGCCTGGTGGCGGGTGGTGCCGCGGCGACGATGCTGCTGCTGACGGGGCTGGGCCAGTTCGGCCATGGCACGCTGGCCGCGGTGACCCTGATGCCGCTGTGGGGCCTGGCCGGCATTGCCGGCTGCCTGGCCTGGTTGTGGCTCAGCGCCGGGTATCTGCTGCAGGGACGTGCCGGGCTGCAGGTGCACCGCCTCTGGTGGTGGATGCTGCTGGCCGGCAGTCTTGCCGCCGTGCCCCTGCTGGGGCTGGCGCTGTGGTGGAGCATCACCGTGCACACCGAAGGCATCGCCCTGTTGCTGCTGGGCCCGTCGATGCTGGTACCGGCCGCTAGGCTGGTGTGGGTCAAGCGCCGCGGCCGGGCACAGCCCATCGAAGGAAACGGAACGCATGGATGAGCGTCATCACAAACGCTGGATGGCCATTGCCGGCCTGCTGGTGGGCCTGCCCGCCGTGGCGGCAGGCGGCACGGGGGCCGTGCTGGGGCTGATGGTCGTCTGGGAGGGCAAGTACCTGACGGGCGACGAGTACACGTTGTTGCTGCTGTGGTCGTCGGCCGGCCTCATCGGCCTGCTGTCGTGGTTGTGGCTGAGCGGCCTGTTCCTGTGGCGCGGTGTTGCCGGCCTGCGCCAATCACCGGCTGTGGCCTGGGTCGGCCTGGCGCTGGGCAGCCTGGCCGCGTCGGGCGTGGTCGTCGCCACGCTGTACTTCACTATCAGCAATGGCGAGATCTCGACCTTGGGCCTTCTCGGGTTTGGTCCGCCGCTGCTGGTGATGGCCGGGCACCTGGCCTGGCTGCGCTGGGCACGCGCCGCATCGCCGCCACCCGCACCCGGTTGAGCGGCGCGTCGCGGCCTCGCCCGGGCTGGCGGGCTGAATTGCAGGCGCTTCCGTGCAGGCAGCATTTGCTGCTGCGCCCCTTCTCAGGTACCTTTGCGACGCTGCCATGACCGTGGCAATAGGTACTTCCCTGAGCCAGGCGTTTCATGCATTGCCCCTTCTGCCAACATGCCGATACCCGGGTCATCGACTCGCGCGTCTCCGAAGACGGCGCGACGATCCGTCGTCGGCGGGAATGCGAAGCCTGCGGCGAGCGCTTCAGCACCCTGGAAACGGTCGAACTGAAACTGCCGGCCATCGTCAAGAGTGACGGCACCCGCGAGGCCTTCGACCAGCGCAAGGTCCGCGCGGGGTTCGACCGCGCGCTGCAGAAGCGCGCGGTGCCCGAAGACAAGATCGAAGCGGCGGTACGGGCGGTGGTGCACCAGCTGCGCATCAGCGGCGAGCGCGAAGTGCCCTCGATCAAGGTCGGCGAGTTCGTCATGAACGAACTGCGCAAGCTCGACCACGTGGGCTACGTGCGCTTCGCTTCGGTGTACCGCAGCTTCGAGGACGTGGCCGATTTCCGCGAGGAGATCGAGAAGCTCGAGCGCGATCTGCCGTCCAGTACCGAACAGCTGCAGCTGCTGGGTGATGTGATCGCCCTGACCAAGAAGAAGAAGGGCTGACCGCCTCTGCCTGGGTGAGTGCCCGCACTGGTGGGCACTGATGGCGTGCATCGCCACTGGCAGCGTTACCATGGTCGCATGACCACCCCGTTCTCCGTCCTCGATCACCTGCACATGGCCAACGCGCTGCGCCTGGCCGAGCGCGCTGCCTATACCACCCGCCCCAATCCGATGGTCGGCTGCGTGATCGCCCATGGCGAACGCGTGGTGGGGCAGGGCTGGCACCAGCGGGCCGGTGGCCCGCATGCGGAAGTGTTCGCGCTGCGCGATGCCGGCAGCGAGGCGCGCGGTGCCACCGCCTACGTCACCCTGGAGCCCTGTGCCCATTACGGGCGCACACCGCCGTGTGCACTGGCGCTGATCGAAGCGGGCGTGTCGCGCGTGGTTGCGGCGATGCGCGATCCGTTCCCCAAGGTGGATGGCGGTGGCTTCGATCTGCTGCGCAACGCCGGCATCGAGGTTGCCGAAGGGCTGATGGCAGCGCAGGCGCGCGAACTCAACAAGGGCTTCCTGTCACGCGTGGAGCGCAACCGCCCGTGGCTGCGGGTGAAGCTGGCCGCCAGCCTGGATGGTCGTACTGCGATGGCCGATGGCAGTTCCAAATGGATCACCGGGCCGGCCGCGCGCGAAGACGTGCAGCACTGGCGGGCACGCGCAGGTGCGATCCTGACCGGCGCCGACACGGTGCTCGCTGATGACCCGATGCTGACCGTGCGCCTGGCCGATACCGAGGTGATGCCACCGCTGCGGGTGGTGCTCGATTCGCGCCTGCGTTCGCTCGAATGCAGCCGTGTGCGCGAGGGCGGGGCACCGACGCTGTACCTGCACGCTGCGGCGGTGAGCGCACCGGACGCGGCCGATGCCGAATTCGCCAGCATGCCCAGCGTTGATGGGCGGTTGGATCTGGGCGCGGTGCTGGCGCTGCTGGCCGAGCGCGGCATCAACGAAGTGCACACCGAAGCCGGTGCCACGCTGGCCGGTGCGCTGCTGCGCGGCGGCTGGGTCGATGAGCTTCTGCTTTATCAGGCCCCCACGCTGCTGGGCGACAGCGGACGCCCGCTGCTGGCTGGCCTCGGCATCGAGGCGATGGATCAGCAGCGTCGCCTGCGCGTGGTCGACCAGCGGCAGGTGGGCGAGGACATCCGGCTGCTGCTGCGCCCGTGAGGGACTAACGCAGAGCAGGCGCTATGCCCTCGGCGTCAGGTCGCTTCGTCGTCCTCTTCGCCAACGGGGCATTGGCCTTTCCATTGCTGCTTCCACAGCACATGCAGGTCGCGGCAGTACGCGCCCAATGCCTCGCCCGGCAGCTGCCTGGCCTTCAATCGCAGCTGGTGGCGGGTGAAACCGTCGTCGTACTGATCCGGCAGTACCAGCACGGCGCATTGATCGTGGTACATCAGGAAGTCGCGGCAGTGATCATCCTCACTCATCCACGCATCCAGGTGCCTGTCGCTCAGCTGCGTTGACTCGAAGGCGACCGAGGGTTGGACGACGATGATCTTCGTGGCTTTGAACCTGGAGGCCTCGGCCTGCCAGCACGCCATCAGCGCCAGCACCATGATCGCGGTCGACGTCATACGGTGGTTCATGCGGTTGCCCCCAGTGGAAGAGGGCAACAGCATTGACCATGGAGGCTGCACAGGGCCATGCAACGGTTCTGAAAAGTGCGATTACTTTTGCCGCAGGAAACCTCATGCAGGGGCCCATGCACCTTGTCTGAAAATGTGTGGCGTTGGGAAAGGCGCCGCGCTTGACCCGGCGCTACAGAGTCGCGCGAGCCTGGCGGTCAGCATCATTGATGTCATGGCTCGCGGAATCGGACCGAAGCGGCCATGGTGTCAACCGCGTCGTCCACTGCCTTGGCGGCGATCTGTGCTTCAGCATCGGTGTCACCTTCCAGCATGAACCGCGCGAACAGGTCGAAGCTCTGCTCCGGTGTTGGCACGGGTGTCTGCGCAGAGGCGGTCGAAGCAATCCACAGCAGGAAGAACAGCAGGCGCGGCAACATCGGGCCTCGTCGGGCAGGTGTTCATTCCATTCGAAGAATGGTAGGAATGCATCGGCAACCGTGTTCAACAGCGGTGTCGGGTTGCCGATGCGAACATCTGGAAGTCCTTCATGCTGTCGATGCTGACGCGTCGGTCTCGGGTGCGATGAGGGGAATGGACTGCAGCAGCGGAAGACAGCGCGTCAGCATCATGGAAGCCTTGCGGAACAAAGCGGACGGCGGAGCATACGCATCTGCGTTTCCGCGCGACTTTTTGTAGAGGAAGACTTGCTCTCTACAGTGTGCTGCGCGCGTCAGTTGACCTCGCACAATTCTGCGGAATCTGCCTCGTCCTCGCCGGCGTCCCACGTGTCCAGCGGCATGAGCTTCATCAGCACGGTCCGCGAAAGTTGTTGACCGCGCGCGGCGTCGGCGGCTTCGTGATTTCCCAGATACCAGCCCGTTACCGGTATGCAGTGCGTGCCATCCGGGGCATCGCGCAGTAGGGTGGCCCAGCGGCTGAATAGCTCATCGCTCTGCGCTTGGACGTCGGGTTGTTTCGTGTTGCGAAGCGCTAGGTAAGCCTCGCGCAGGGGTGATACGTCCGGGTGGGTGCACGCCAGCGCGAACATGCCGATTTCCGGTGAACCCAGGGGCAGGAAATTTCTGGCTTCGCAGCGAATCAGGGCCAACCGTGTGCGCAGTGCCTGGGCAAACCCGCGCCCGATGGCAGGGGAGGGCGCCGGAAAGGCCTGCCTCCCCAGCCACGCAGGCACATCATCAATGACGGGCTGCCAATCGATGCGTTCGCTGGGCACCCAGCCGGGGCCCAATGCCTCAAGCGATGCCTTCGCTGACGCATCACCCTGCAGGTAGACGCGGGCCTGCAGCGTGTACGCCTCTTCCGGCGATGGCGGTGAACTGGCCGCCCTTGCCGATGATGCCAGCAGAACGAACAGTGCCAAGGCGTGCGCACTCGGCGGCAGGGCATGGAGAGGCTTCAACATGGAGATGTGGCAAGGAAAAGATGGCGAAGCATCGCCAATACAGTCGTAGGCTGTCCATGCGAATTGTCCGAATTGTGCTGGCTGAAAAGCCGCGCACATCGCGCGCGGCCCGCCGTTACCACCTCACGCGCATTCGTCGGTCCACATCATCTCGGCGATCGGGCGCAGTGCCTTGCATTCCTGCGTCATGTCTTCGGCCGACTTCACCTTGGCCTTGGCCTTCAGTTCCTCGGCCATCGCGTCCACGCCACTGATCTGGTCCGGCGCGATCTTCGCCACGCAGGCGCGATGCTGCTGCAGCAGCAGGTCGCAGCCCGGTACGCCGGTTACTTTCGGCGCGGTGGCCGCCTGCGCGTCCTGCATCCAGTCTTCGAACGGTGCCAGCGCGCCGGCCACGGTGCCCACCAGATCATCGAAATTGCCGCTGTACCAGTAGCCGTTGTCCTTGGCCGGGTACAGGGTGAAGGTGCCGCTGACCGGCACGCGCGCGCCGCTCTGCAGCGCCTGCGTGTAGGCGTCGGTGAACTGCTTGCGCGCGGCCGGGCTGGCATCGGCTGCAAGGCTGGCGGCGAACAACGGGCGCACGTTGCCCAGGTCGGGCACCTGGCAGCTGAAGGCGATGCGCGCCAGCTTCTGGCCTTCGACGTATTCGTTGTCTTCGATCACGCTCTTGGTCGCGCGGCACTTCGAATCACGCAGGGCCTTGGCATACAGCGCTTCGGTGGCGGCTGCGTCGGCCTTGGCACCGGCGCTGGCAAGCACCACCTGCCACGGTTCGGCCAGCGCCTTGGCCAGTGCGCCCGGGTTCGGGGTTACCGCATCCTGGCCTTCAAAGGCGGGTTTCAGCGCATCGTTGAGCGTGCGGGTCGCGGCGGCATCGTCTTCCAGCAGCACGCGCGCGTACAGGTCGAAGGCCTGTTCGGGCGTCAGCGTGGCCGGGGCGGCGCCGGCCAGCAGCGGGGCAGCCAGCAGGGCGCTGGCCAGCAGGGTACGCAAGGGGGTCTTCATGACAGTGTTTCCGGTTCCAGATGCGCGCAAGCCTAGCGCATCTGTTCGCGGGCGTGATGACGCCCGGTCGCCACGGGCCGGTACGCGCGGGCCAAAAAAAACGGGCCCCTCGCGGGGCCCGTTCGATCGCACGACGAGGAGCGATCGTTGGATCAGAAGCTGGCGCGCACGCCAACCGAGTACTGGGTGACGTCGCGATAGCCGGCGATCTCGCCCACCAGACCCCAGGTCTTGGTGAAGTTGATCTGGCCGCCGACGGTGCCGACCCAGGTGCCCTTGTAGTTGTTGCCGCCATCCATGTAGCCGGCCTTGGCCCAGGCTTCGGTCATGCGCGAGGGCTTGCCGCGGATACCCAGGGTGACGCGGCCCAGGTTGGTGTGGTCCTTGCCGTGGTAACGCACGCCGTCGTAGCGCAGGGTCGATTCAGCGTTCTGGCGCACCCAGGCGGCATCGGCAGTGAAGTCCAGGCGGTCGGTCCACGGCATGTGGTAGCCGATACCCAGCTCCGGCTGGTTCAGTTCCAGCTTCAGCGAATCTTCGCCGTAGTGGCGGGTCTTGCTGGTGCGCGACCAGCCACCGAACACGTAGACCTGCTCGGCCAGCGCGACCGAACCACGCAGGTAGCCGCCGTCGACCTTCGGGTCGTCCAGCACGTTGTCGTCAACCTGGACCTGGGTCCAGCCGCCTTCGACGTAGGTGTAGCTCAGGGCGTCGGCCGAGGCCGAGAACGGGGCAGCGGCCAGCAGGGCAGCCACGATCAGGATCTTGCGCATGGGAATTCCTGTGAATTTCAGTCCATTGGCGGGCCTGCCATCGCAGCTGCCCGTGGCGACCTCATGTCGTCCGCTGCGGATTTTAATGAAAGTTTTACAAAATGCGAGAGACCGTCGTCACAGGCTGGCCAGACGTGGCCGGGGTCGGATCCGTTTTCCCCTTGGGGAAAACGGCTCTGACTCCTCCGCGATTCCGAGAGGCCCAGGGTCAGAGCCCTTTCCTGCGGAAAGGGATCCGACCCCGGGCATCCCACCCCGTTCAGCCCGGGCTGGTACACTAGCCACGCCGGTTCGCCGGTACACAAACGTCTTCAGGGCGGGGTGCAATTCCCCACCGGCGGTAGGTGCGCAAGCACGAGCCCGCGAGCGCCCCGGCCCACGGCCGGGGGTCAGCAGATCCGGTCCGATGCCGGAGCCGACGGTATAGTCCGGATGAAAGAAGACGGTGCCACAGGGCCTTCGCGGCCCTGCGCCCGCCTGTTTGCCTTGCGGCGTTTTTCGCTCACTTTTCGCGGAGAACGTTACTTGTTTACTGGAATCATCGAAGGCGTCGGCCGTCTGGCCGCACGCGAATCCATCGGCGGCGATGTCCGCTTCACCTTCCATGTCGGGAATCTGCCGTTCGACCACGTGCAGATGGGCGAGAGCATTGCCATCAACGGTGTCTGCCTCACCGTCATCGCATTCGACGCCAACAGCTTCCAGGCCGATGCCTCCACCGAGACCCTGGGCCTGACCACGCTGGGCCAACTGGGCGAAGGGGCGGTCATCAACCTGGAGCGCGCCATGCGCCCGACCGATCGCCTGGGCGGCCATCTGGTCAGCGGCCACGTCGACGGCCTCGGCCAGGTGCTGTCCATCCATGACGACGCGCGGGCCCAGCGCTGGCGTTTCGCCGCGCCGGCCTCGCTGCGCCGCTACATCGCCAAGAAGGGCTCGATCTGCGTGGACGGCGTCAGCCTCACCGTCAACGAAGTGGACGACGAAGGTTTTGAAGTCGCCCTGATCCCGCACACCGTGGCCAACACCGCCTTCTCCGCCACCGGCGTGGGCAGCGCGGTCAATCTGGAAATCGATCTGGTGGCCCGTTACGTCGAACGCCTGTTGGGCGAAGGAGCACGCGCATGAACTTCGCCCCGATTCCGGAAATCCTGGAAGACATCCGCTTGGGCCGCATGGTGGTCATCGTCGATGACGAAGACCGCGAGAACGAAGGCGACCTGATCATGGCCGCCGAGCTGGTCAAGCCGTCGGACATCAACTTCATGGTCACCCACGGCCGTGGCCTGGTGTGCCTGCCGCTGACCCGCACCCGCGCCGCCGACCTCGGCCTGGCGCCGATGGTGCAGGCCAACACCGCGCAGTTCCAGACCAACTTCACGGTCAGCATCGAGGCCGCCGAGGGGGTTACCACCGGCATCTCGGCCCACGACCGCGCCCACACCATCCGCACCGCGGTGAAGCCCAACGCCAAGCCGTCGGACCTGCACCAGCCGGGCCACATCTTCCCGCTGATCGCCCAGCCGGGCGGGGTGCTCACCCGCGCCGGCCATACCGAAGCCGGCGTCGACCTGGCTATGCTGGCGGGGCTGGAGCCGGCCGGCGTGCTGGTGGAGATCCTGAATCCGGATGGCAGCATGGCGCGCCGCCCGGAGCTGGAAGTGTTCGCCCGCGAGCACGGCCTGAAGATGGGCTCCATCGCCGACCTGATCGCCTACCGCCTGGCCACGGAAAAGACCGTCGAACGCGTGGACGAGCGCGAGATCGACACCGAATTCGGCCCGTTCAAGCTGGTGACCTACCGCGATCGCATCGCCCACGACCTGCATTTCGCGCTGGTGCGCGGCACGCCGGATGCGGAAACACCAACCCTGGTGCGCGTGCAGGTGGAGAATCCGCTGGCCGACCTGCTGCACTGGCGCCGCGACGACTTCGGCGTGGCCGCCACCGATGCCCTGCGTGCGATCGATGCCGAAGGCGCCGGCGTGATGGTGGTGCTGTCGGCCCCGCGCGATGGCGAAGCCCTGCTGGCCCGCCTGCGCCAGCAGCCGGCGCCGGTGGTGCCGGGCAAGGACAAGGACGTGGGCCAGTGGCGCCGCAACGGTGCCGGCGCGCAGATCCTGTCCGACCTGGGCCTGGGCAAGCTGCGCGTGCTGGGGACCCCGCGCCGCCAGGTTGGCCTGGCCGGTTACGGCCTGGAAGTGGTGGAGACGGTCACCCTGTAATGGGGATTGCCGGCCAGCGGCCGGCACTACCGGTGGGTGCCGGCCGTTGGTCGGCAGCCCCTGCGGGCCCCCGCCAGCCACGGCCGGGGCCCATCCACGCTAGAATTACCCCCTTATCGAGTTCCCCAAGCCGCATATGAGCCACTACGAAGGCGATCTTCGCACTCCCGAGTCGGCGCGCTTCGCCATCCTGGCCAGCCGCTGGAATGCCCGCATCACCGACACGCTGGTCGCTGGCGCCCGCCAGAGCCTGGCCGGCAACGGCATCACCGAAGCCAACATCGACGTGATCCGCGTGCCGGGTGCGTGGGAACTGCCGCTGGTGGCCGCACGCCTGGCCGCCGCCCATGAACACGCTGCCATCCTCACCCTGGGCTGCGTGATCCGTGGCGACACCCGCCACTACGAACACGTGGCCGACCGCTGCGCCGAAGGCCTGATGCGCGTGCAGCTGGATTTCGGCGTGCCGGTGCTGAACGGCGTGCTGGCGGTGGAACGCGTGGAAGACGCCGAGGCCCGCGCAGGCGGCAGCCACGGCAACAAGGGCGAGGAAGTCGCACTCGCCGCACTGGAAATGGTCAATCTGCTGGAGCAACTGCCATGAACAAGAACACCCAGGGCAAGCCCTCCGGTAAACCCGTCCGCCGCGATGGCGTCGATCCGGTGCTGCGCTCGCGCGCCCGCCGTCGTGCCGTGCAGGCCATCTACGCCTGGCAGATCTCCGGCGGCAACGCCCAGTCGCTGATCGCCCAGTTTGCCCACGAGCAGGCCCGCGAAATTGCCGACCTGGCGTACTTCGAGGCGCTGGTGCACGGCGTGCTCGACAACCGTCGCGACATCGACGAGGCGCTCGGCCCGTACCTGGACCGTGGCATCGAGGAAGTGGACGCGATCGAGCGCGCGGTGCTGCGCCTGGCCGCCTACGAGTTGCGCCACCGCCTGGACGTGCCGTACCGCGTGGTGATCAACGAAGCCATCGAATCGGCCAAGCGCTTCGGTTCCGAACACGGCCACACCTACGTCAACGGCGTGCTGGATCGTGCCGCCGTGGAATGGCGCAAGGTCGAATCGGGTCACTGACCCGCCTGTGGTAGTGCCGGCCGCTGGCCGGCAGCTGCAGGGATCCTGAGGTTGCCGGCCAGCGGCCGGCACTACCGCCCACCGCGCGATGCGCGGCACGAACAACAGCGGGAACGCCCCATGTCCCTGGCCGAATTCGCCCTCATCGACCGCATCCGCGCCCGTACCCTCGAGCGCGACGACATCCTGCTCGGCATCGGCGACGACGCCGCGCTGCTGCAGCCGCGTGCCAACGAACAGCTGGTGGTCACCGCCGATACGCTCAACAGCGGCGTGCACTTCCCGGTGGAGACCCCGGCCTTCGACATCGGCTGGAAGACCCTGGCGGTCAACCTGTCGGACCTGGCCGCGATGGGCGCGCGCCCGGCGTGGTGCACGCTGGCGCTGTCGCTGCCGGAAGCCTCTGAAGACTGGATCGAGGCCTTTGCCGATGGCTTCTTCGCCCTGGCCGACCAGCACGACATCGCGCTGGTCGGTGGCGACACCACGCGCGGTCCGCTGTCGCTGTCGGTGACCGCGATGGGCCAGGTCGGGCGTGGCCAGGCCCTGCGGCGCGACCGCGCGCAGGTGGGTGATGATGTCTGGGTCAGTGGCACGCTCGGTGATGCCGCCGGCGCGCTGCGCCTGTGGCAACAAGGCGCGTTGAGCATCGCCACCGCCACGCTGCTGGCCGACTACGAAAGCCTGCGCCTGCGCCTGCTGCGGCCGGCGCCGCGGGTGACCCTCGGCCTGCGCCTGCGGGCCTTCGCGCACGCGGCGGTGGATGTGTCCGACGGCCTGCTGGCCGACCTCGGTCATATCGCCACGCGCAGCAACGTGGCCGCGCATGTGGACGCCGATTCGCTGCCGATCTCGCACGCGCTGCGTGAACTGCTCGGCCGCGACGCTGCACGCGACTGCGCACTGCGCGGGGGCGACGACTACGAGCTGTGCTTCACCGCCGCCGCCGACCAGCGCGACGCGCTGCACTATCTGGCCGAATCGCTGGACGTGCCGCTCACCCGCATCGGCCGCATCGCCGAAGGGCAGGGCGTGCACGTGGACGGCGAAGCCGCCGACGGCGGTTACCAGCACTTCGCGTAGCCGCAGGACTGCACTGCTGGGTGCCAACCTTCCGGCGTGGGGTCTGATCCCTTTGCGCCGCAAAGGGCTCTGACCCCGAGTGCGCACTATTTTGGTTGACGTGGCTCTACAGAAGCCATCATACCGCCCGCAACTGCACATCCACATACTCGGCCAGCCCACGGCAGGCCAGCAACAGCCCTTCGCGCGCGCCGTCATCCATGTGCTGGTCGATATCCCCGTCCACGCGCACGCGTTCGGTGGCGTGCAGCAGTTCCAGCAGGAAACTGAGCCCCGCATTGGCGCGGTCGATGCGCGCCAAGGCCAGGCGCTGCCCGGGTGTGCGGTTGCCGCCGGGCCACGGCTGGCCATCGGCGGCATCGCCCTGGCGGATGTACTGCAGGCAGGCCTGCAGGGTGATGGCGCTAGGGTTGTTACCGGTCTGCAGCGCAACGAAGGTGTCTTCCAGCGTGCGGGCCAGGTCATCGGGCAGGCGCGTGGCGGCCTCGCCCAGGGTGGCGAACAGGTGCGGGTAGGGGGAAGCGGTCATGGTGGCGTCCTTGTGCAAGCGGCAAGGGGCCACCCTCCTTAACAGCGGGGGTGGCGGACGGTGCGTGGTTGCAATACCGGTGGAGGATCTGCAAAAGGCCGGCGGGCACGAGGCCCCCACGCACCGCCCGCCATAGGTGCGCGGACAGAATGTCTGCCGACGCCACGCATAGGGAATGCGCGACGCCGGCAGACAAGCGTAACCAACAGATCCTTCCTACGGGATTGCAAGCCCGTGCCACCCGTTGTCGGTGGCGCTACATGATTTGCATGAAGCGCCAATGCTGCCAATGAGAATTGTTGGAAAACTCGAACGCGTTGCAATCGTGCGGCGCACGCCACAGCGTGGCAATCGCGACATTCGTGTAGAGCCGAACCGGCGCTCGGCTCATCACAATCTCATTGAGAAGCAGCCGAGCATGGCTCGGCTTTACAGAAAGTAGAACGCGCTTCTACCTCACCACTTGTACGACATGCTCAGATTGGCAGTCGCTTCGCGGTAACCATGGTCACCGCGCATCACACCGAAGCCGCCCCAGGCGCTCAGGCCGGAACGGAAGTCCACACGCGCACCGGCATTCAGCTCGTAGCGGTTGCGCGGCACGCTGGCCTTCAGCGCTTCATCGTCGAACGCCATGCCGTTGCTGGCGCGATCGCGGTACCAGTTGGCCACCACATACGGGCTGACCGACGCACCGGCAGCCGAGCGCGATTCACCCTGCAGGCGCAGACCCACGCGGCCGGACAGGCCGCTGTCGCCCAGGCTGCGCACCACCGTGCCGTTGGCTTCCTCATGGCGATCGGTGTTGGCGTCGGTGTAGACCAGCTGCAGTTCCGGTTGCAGGTTCAGCGCGGTGCGGCCGATCTGGCCGATGCCAATGCGGTAGCCGGCTTCCAGCGAGCTCTGCCAGATGTCCGAGTCGTAGCGTTCCTCGGCCAGGCCTTCGCCCTGCACGCGGTTGCGGAACTGGCCGCGCTGCACGCTTGCATCCACATACAGTGCATCGTTGCTCCAGTTGCCGTACACGCCCAGCGCGCCACCGTTGACCTTGCCGCGTGCGCTGTAGCCGGTCAGCTGCGAACGCGAGGTGGCATCGGACTTGGCCAGCGTGCCCATCACACCCACGCGGCCCTGGCCGTTGTCGAACACGCCGATGTCCGCACCCAGCTGCAGGCGCGAGCGGTCCACGCGCAGGTCCAGCTGGTCTTCCACGGCAGACAGCTTGCTCTGCGCGCCGTCCACCCGCGCCCAGCCACGCACGCCATCAACGGCGGAGGTGTTGCCGCCCTGGCGGTCGCGCCAGCCGTGGCGCAGCATCTGGTCCATCGCGAACTGGTTGGCCAGGTAGGCGCCGGCTTCCGGGCGCAACACCGGCGTGGGGTCGATCGGATCGACCGGGTCCACCGGATCGATCGGGGTGCACTCCGGCAGCGTGGGATCCACCACGCACGGGTCCGGCGTGCCGGCCAGCTCCGAGCGCAGGTACCAGCCGCCGTTGGTGGCGTCCTTGAACAGGAAGTACTCGTACTGCCCGCCCACCGCGCGGCCTTGCAGGTCGAACTGCGCATTGGACGCACCGCCCACGCGGATCAGCTCGATGCCCTTGTCGGTCTTGGCGCCTGCGCCGCCGGCATTGAGCACGCGTACGTTGGCCTTGCCATTGGCGTCGCCCTTGATGATCAGCCTGTCGGTGGCCGAGCTGTCGTCGCCCAGCTGGGTGTTGAACAGCAGGGTGCCACCGGCGCCGTCGAAGGTATCGACGGTAAGCGTGTTGAACGTGCTGCCATTACCCAGTGCTACGGTGCCGGTGTTGCCCAGCGCCAGGTGGCCGACATTGCTGTCGCCGGTCATCAGCCAGGTGCTGTCGCTGTCGATGCTGGCCGAGGTGACGTTGATGAAGCGGCCATCGATCTGCGCCTTGTTGCGCAGGATCACATCCAGCGTGCCGTTCGGTACCGAGGTTCGGTCATAGGTGATGTCGCCTGCCAGGCGCGAATCATCCACCGTGAAGTGGACCTCAGGCGTGGCAGTAGAGGGAGTCGCTTCATAGGCTTGCACCAGCAGCAGATTGCCATCGCCACCGGTGACGTGCGAATCATTGGCGATCGTGATGTCGTAGCGCTGGTCCTCCCTTCGCGGAGCGACGCGAAGGGCTGCGCCACGCCGGGAATTGATGGTTGAGGCATCCACACGCAGTGTGTTGTCAAAAGGCCCGACCGAACCCAGGAACAGGACGCCAACATTGTCTGCGTCGATGAAGGAGCCATTGACGATGTCCACCGTGCCAAAGCCCATGCGAACACCTATGCCGCTACTGCTGTCCCGGGATGCGTCCGGCGCGTCGCCCACCCGGACGTGGGTGCGGTCCAGCACCCCGCGTGGATCGATTGGCGTGGCGGGCACGGTCGGATTGTGGAACAGGTCCAGACCCACCGACAGCTGACGCCCCGCTTCGCCACCCGGGATGTTGATACTGCTGTTGACCAGTCGCGCCGTAGCACTACCGTTGGACAGGGTAATGCCTCCTCCCTGGAACAGCGTGCCGACCGCTTCAAGGGATGCGTCGTCCTGCAAAGACACGTTGTAGTACTCGCCGCTGACGCTGGGGTCGCGGGTGATCACAGCATTGTTCAGCGTAACGCGGGAGTCCTCACTTGCACTGATCTGGTTGGCCTCACCCCCATTGATGGTCAGCGCACCGCCGTTGCGCACACGCCACTGCTCGACCGGATCGCCCGCGACCACCTCGGCGGTGCCGCCATCGAGATCGCCGGCCCAGGCGGCGCCCATGGGCATCGTCAGGGCCAACAGCAGGCAGCGCGCCAACGGGCGCAGAGAAGGTGTAGCTGCAGAGAAAGATTGAACGCGCATGGTCGGGTCCTCCAGGTGGGAATGGTCGGGACACTGCACTGCTGCGACACCCTGTTCAGGCTGGTGACGTATACGCCTGGATCCTGTGAATGGCAGGTGATTTCGGGTGTATCACGTCAGTGCATGTCTTGATTGGTGGCCAGTGTCCGTGCGTGGCTCACCCGTTCCCATGCAATTAGTTGCAAAGGCTGCTTGGCACAGGCGAGGGCGTGGGCGGCGGTTCAGTTCAGCGTTGACGGCATGCGACGCTTGGTCGCACCGGGGCTTGCAACACATTCGATGGCGCTGCCGGTCGCGCCTGCGGAGCATGGCCGCTCTTTCAGGAGAGCTGTCATGTCGATTCATCATGCACGCCGCAGTCATCTATCGCTGGCGCTCGCCAGTGCCTTGATTGCATCCCCCGCGCTGGCACAGCAGGTTGTTGCCGATGGCGATGAGCAGAATCCGGCGGCGGGCAACTACAGCACTACCGAGCCGGTGGAGCCAGGCAACCCCGCCGGGTACGCGTTCCATGCCATCAATGGCGGTAGCATCGTGCCGCTGGGCAAGGTCAATCTCGCCACCGGGGGCATGTATGCCGCCGCTGCACGGGCTGAGGGCGCGGACAGCCGCATTGAACTGGAGCAGGGTAGCGTGACCACCTCTGGCTATGGTGCAGCGGGCCTTTCCGCCGCTGCGGGTGGAGAGGTGCATGCCACTGGCGTAGAGATCCTGACCCTGGGCACTGCTTCCAATGGTGCCGAGGCTATCGACGGCAACCTGGTGCTTGATGGTGTTCAGATAAGAACCCAGGCCGGCCTGTCACACGGCGTCTTCGTAAAGGGCGGTAACGCGCGCGTGTCTGACAGCGTGATCCAGGTTTCCGCCAGCCAGTCCAACGGACTGGAGGTGCGTGGTGGCACGCTGCAGGCCGAACGTGTCCGCATCGATGTGGGCGGTGGTGGGTATGGCGTGTGGGTGCAGGACGGCGGTAGCGTCCATCTGCGCTCGGTGCAGATCAATGGCGTGGGTGCAGGTGCAGACGGTGTGTTGGCGGGCATTGGAAGAACCGTGCTTGAGGACGTTGACATCAACCTCACCCACGAGCGTTCAGGGGCAGGCCTGTACATCGGGGGCGACGTGGAGATGCGTGGCGGCCGCATCCAAGCCGGTGGAATAAACGCCAGTGTTGCCAGCTTCGCTGCCGGTAGCAGCGGCACCCTGCTGCTCGATGGCGTCGAGATGTCCGGGCACCATGGGATCAACATGACCGTGGGTTCGCAGCTGACCATGCTCAACAGCCTGCTCGAAACCACTTCGGTGGGCATCAACATCAACCAACGCGATGGTGTGGCCAGTGTGCAGGGTTCATCCATTATCGCGCGCAATGGTGTTGGCATCCTGATGATGGGCAAGGGCGAGCTGGATGTGGAAGGTTCGGAGATCACGGCAGACGGCAATTCCTGGCAGGCCATCTCGGTCCTGGATGGAGCCGCACGGGTGAGCTCCAGCCGATTGCGCACGCTCGGCCAGAACGGCCACGGCCTGTATGCGGAGGGTTCCGGCGGGAAAAATCCGCAGGTGAGCGCAGGCATGACCGACATTCTGACCGAAGGACATGGCGCCATCGGTGCGATCGCGCGCCTGGGTGGCACCGTGCATCTGGCCGACAGCGTGGTGCGCACCACCGGCATCAACTCGCACGGTGTGCTGTCTGGCGGCACGGGTGAAATGACGCTGAGCAACACCCATGTGCGCACCGAAGGCGAGGGCGCGTGGGCGGCGGTGATCAATGACAACGGGCGGATGGACATCGACGGTGGTTCGCTGGTGAGCGCCCAGCATGGCGGTGTATGGCTGCGCAGCAGCCGCGATGCGGGCCTGACACTGTCGAACGGCGCGGTGGTATCGGGCGGCAACGGCATCGCGCTGGCACTGGATGCCGCGGTGGCCGGGCGTTTCGATGTGGTACTGGAGGGTCGCTCGCAGATGGAGGGCGACATCGTCATCACCCCGGAAGACGAGGACGCGGGATTGCCGCCACAGTCGGATGTACATGTGCGGCTGGCGAATGGATCGCTATGGCAGGGTTCGTCGGATCTGGTGCAGACGATGGCGATTGAAAGCGGTAGTCAGTGGACACTGACCGGTGACGCTACGGTCGGCGAACTGCAGATCCTTGATAGCGGCGTGGCATTGTCCGACGGGAGCGGCCGATTCAACACGCTCATCGTGGATGGCGACCTGCACAGCGAGGGCGCGACATTCCTGTTCCAGGGCGCGCTGGCAGGCGATGACAGCGCGATGGACCGCCTGCATGTGCGCGGGGACACCTCCGGCGATGCGCTGATTGCGGTGAAGAACATCGGTGGTGTGGGCGCTCAGACCACCGATGGCATCCAGCTGATCGAAGTGGATGGTGCATCGTTGGCGACCTATGCGCTGGCCGGCCGCGCCGTGGGCGGCTCCTATGAGTACTTCCTGTTCAAGGGGGGCGTGACAGATCCCACCAATGGCAACTGGTATCTGCGTTCGCAATGGTTCGATATCTGCAAGGACAATCCGGCCGCGCCGGGCTGTGTGGTAGACCCGGTTGATCCGGTTGACCCCATCGATCCGGTGGACCCCGTGGATCCGGTGGACCCGGTGCCGGTGCTGCGTCCCGAAGCCGGAGCGTACCTGGCCAACCAGTCCGCAGCCATCAACCTGTTTTCCCATCGTATGAACGACCGCATCGGTGCCGTTTCGCTGGATGAAGGGCGTGCCGCGTGGGCGGGCGTGGGCCGGCAGCAGGCGGACTTCAGCGCGGTCGGTGGCCAGCTGTCGATTGATGGCAACACCTCGGTGCTGCAGATTGGCAGTGACCTGCTGCGGCGTGGCAATGCGGTTGCCGGTGTGATGCTGGGCAGCGGCCGCGCCGACAGCAGCGCAGTGTCCGATCTGACCGGCTACAGCGCCAAGGGCCGGGTGCGTGGCAGCGCGGTGGGTGTGTACGGCACCTGGCTGCAGGAAGCAGACGGCACGCGAGGCGCGTATGTGGACGCCGCCCTGCAGTACGGCCGCTTCGATAATCGCGTGCAGGGCATCGGCCTGGAGCCGGAGCACTACGATTCGCGCATGGCCAGTGCGTCGCTGGAGGCCGGCTACACCTTCAACGTGTGGCAGGGCACCGCCAGCGCGCTGTACGTGCAGCCGCAGCTGCAGCTGAGCCATGTCGATTTCCGCGCCGATCGCCACGTGGAGAGCAATGGCACGGTGATCGACCATGCCGATGCTGACGGCCTGAGCGGGCGCCTGGGCGTGCGTGTGTTTGGCCATGGCACTGCAGCCGGCAACACGCTGCAGCCGTACCTGGGCGTGAACTGGCTGCGTGGCAGCGGCAGCAGCACGTTGCAGTTCAACGGTGACACGCTGGGCGCAGACGTGCCGCGCAACCGTTATGAGGTGCAGGCCGGTGCCGAGTTGAAGCTGGGCCAGCGCTGGGGCGCGTGGGGTGGCGTGAGCGTGCAGCGTGGTGATTACGGCTACCGCAACGTGGGTGGCCAGCTGGGCCTGCGCATGGCTTGGTAACAAGCGAAGGGAATGCGGAAGCGCCGGGTGATGCCCGGCGCTTCCTTGTAGAGTCGAGCCATGCTCGACTCACCGCGCGCAGCGCGGCTTCCTGGCGGTTTGCACGAATCGCAGCCGAGCATGGTTCGGATCTACAATCGCGTCGCTCCGGGACCGGACCTGAACGATGTCCATGTCTGTCGCGATTGTCCATTGAATGACTGCGCAAACGGTAGCGATGCTGCCGCCCTGTCTTCTGCCGGTTGCCCGCATGACCCCTGCCGAACGTTCCCACAACGCCGCCATCGATGGCCTGCGCGCACTGGCGGTGCTGGCTGTCGTGGTCTTCCACGCCAACGCCACGTGGCTACCCGGTGGCTTCACCGGTGTGGATCTGTTCTTCGTGGTGTCCGGCTTCGTGATCAGCCAGTCGCTGGCCTCACGCACTCACGCATCGCTGGGCGCGATGCTGCTCGATTTCTACCGGCGTCGCGTCTTGCGCCTGTTGCCGGCCTTGCTGGTGATGCTGATGGCCACCTTCGTGCTGTCGGCGCTGTTCATTCCCCGCGCGTGGCGCAATGAACAGTTCGACCAGACCGGCTGGGCCGCGCTGGTCGGCCTCAGCAACATCGTACTGGCCGGCCAGCAGGACGATTACTTCTCGCCCGGTGCTGAACTCAATCCGTTCCTGCATACATGGACGCTGGGCGTGGAGGAGCAGTTCTACCTGGTCTTCCCGCTGTTGTTCTTCGTGTGGCTGCGCGGGCGTGAGCGCTGGCCGTGGTCGCGTTGGTTGTTGCCGGTGCTCACCGTGCTGTCGCTGGCGTGGGCGGGTTGGCAGGCGCAATCGGCACCGGCGGCAGCGTTCTATCTGCTGCCTGCACGGTTCTGGGAGCTGGCCGCGGGCGCGCTGCTGTACCAGTGGATGCGTACGCGTACACCGGGCCGGAACGGTGACGCGGTTGCAGTGGCCGGGCTGGCGCTGCTGGCCGCAGGCGTGGTGATTGCCCCGCAGCTGGCGATGCCAGTACCGGGTGTGCTGGCCACCGTGGCCGGTACCCTGCTGTTGTTGGCGAGCGTGTCGACAGCGGGGAGATCGAGCATCGCCGGTGCGCTGGGCTGCGCACCGCTGGCCTACCTGGGCCGGCTGTCCTATTCGCTGTACCTGTGGCATTGGCCGCTGCTGGTACTGCTGCGCTGGACGTATGGCCTGCACGGTGCCGCGTTGTGGCTGTATCCGGTACTGCTGCTGGCGGTATCCGCCGTGTCGTATCACTTCATCGAGCGCCCGCTGCGCAGTGCGGCGCCGCTGCTGCGGCTGGCACCGGCGAAGGTACTGGCGATGGCGTTGCCGCTGGTGGCGCTGTGCGGTGCCGGCGCCTGGGCCACGGTGGAGTACCACGAGCAGGTCTCGCTGAGCGTTACCCGTGACGGTTATGCATGGCAGGCGCGCCGCTACCCGGCGTGGCGCCCGCTGGAACCGGTGAGTGCGCCCGCGCTTGAAGGGCGGCGCCTGTTCGTGGCCGGCGATTCGCATGCGGCGGCCTACCGCACGATGACCAGCATGGTCGCGCGGCAGACCGGCATGGAGGTGCGCCAGCAGGACCGCGGCGGCTGCAGTTTCGTCAACCTGCTGCGCGCCAGCCCGGCCGACTGCCAGGACTTCATTGAAAACACGCTGTCGACCATCGAACGCGAGGCGCGCCCGGGTGACATCGTGCTGCTGGCAGCCTTGCGCATGCCGGAGCTGCGTGGATTCGACTGGCGGCGGCAGGATGCACAGCCGATCTATCAACAGCTGCTGGCCGAGCGCACGCCGGCGCATGCACAGGCTGCACGCGACGAAGCAGATCGCGTGATGGGGCGTTTGCAGAAGCTGGGCGTGCACGTGGTGATCGACGCGCCGCTGCCGCTGTTCAAGGCCGGTGCGTACCGCTGTTCGGACTGGTTCAACCGCCGCAATCCGGCGTGTGCCGGCGGTCTGAGCATGCCGCGTGCGGATCTGGAAATGTTGCGCGTGCCGCAGATGGAACTGCTGGATGACCTGGCGGCACGTTACCCGTCACTGACCGTGTGGGATCCGCTGCCGCTGCTGTGCGGGCCGCAGACCTGTTCGGCGGTGGAAGAGGGCGAACCGCTGTTCTTCGACAACGATCACCTGAGCGGGCATGGCAACCGCGTGCTGCTGCCCAGCTTCCGGCAGACCCTGATCGATATCGCAGCCGACAAGACGGTGTAGCGCCGAGCCCACGCTCGGCTTGTGCGATCTGGAGGGAGAGCAGCCGGGCACGGCCCGGCTCTGCAGGAGAGCGTTCGGTCTATGCCGGCGGCAGCACCTTGCCCGGGTTGAGAATGCCGTCCGGGTCCAGCGCGGCCTTGATCGCGCGCATCGTCGCCAGCGTTTCCGGGGTGAAGGCCTGCGCCATGAAATCGCGCTTGGCCAGGCCAATGCCGTGTTCGCCCGACAACGTGCCGCCCAGCGCCAGCGTCAGCGCGAAGATCTTCGGCAGCGCGGCATGCGCGCGCGCGTTTTCGTCGGCATCCTCCGGGTGATAGAGGATGTTGACGTGCAGGTTGCCGTTGCCGGCGTGGCCGAAGGTGACGATGGTGAGCGCGTAGTCACGTGCCAGGGCCTGCACGCCGGCCACCAGTTCCGGAATGCGCGACACCGGAACCACCACGTCTTCATTGATCTTGCCCGGCGCGACGCTGCGCAGCGCAGGCGACAGCGCCCTGCGCGCCGCCCACAGCTGGTCGCGTGCACGGCCTTCCATCGCCACGTCCAGCTCGATCATGCCGTCGCCTTCGGCGGCGCTGGCCAATGCCTGCAACAGATAGGGCAGGGTGTCGTGGTCACCATCGGCCTCGACCAGCAGCATCGCGCCTGCCTCCGGCACATCGGCGCCATTCAACCGCAGCAGCTCCAGGCTGCGCGCATCCATGAATTCCAGGCGGGTGGGTACCACCGGCTGTGACATCAACCGCGACACGCCGGCCGCAGCAGCATCGGCATCGCGGTACAGCACGCGCAGGCCGGCCTGGCTGACCGGCAGCGGGGTCAGTTTCAGCGTGGCTTCCACGATCAGTGCCAGTGTGCCTTCGCTGCCCACCAGGAGATGGGTGAGGTCGTAGCCGGTGGCGTCCTTGGTGTAGGCACCACCGCAGCGGATCACCTCACCGGTGCCGGTCACCGCCACCAGGCCCAGTACGTTGTCGCGGCTGGTGCCGTACTTCACCGCGCGCGGGCCGCCCGCATTGCAGGCCAGGTTGCCGCCGATGCTGCAGATCTCGGCGCTGGACGGGTCCGGCGCCCAGAACAGGCCGTGCGGGGCCAAGGCCTGCTGCAGGGTGCCGTTGAGCACGCCCGGCTGCACGACCGCGCAGCGATCACCGGCGCGGATCTCGATGATGCGGTCCATGCGGGTGAACGACAGCACGATGCTGCCCGGTTGTGGGACGGCGGCGCCGGTGGTGCCGGTGCCGGCACCGCGCGCGACCAGCGCCACGCCATGTGCGCGACAGGCGCGCACCAGTGCCTGCACCTGTTCGATGTCGGCCGGCAGCGCGACCGCCGCCGGGCGCTGGCGGCGCCATGAGTTGTCCTGCGCGTTGGCCTCCAGCGCGCTGTCATCCATGCGCCAGCCCTCCGCGCCCAGCAGGGCGGACAGTTCGGCAACCAGGGCAGCAGGCAGTGCGGTACTCATGACGGATCTCGCGGGGCAGCAGGAGCGGGTTGGATCAGTTTCCAGGCGACAACGGCGCCGGCCAGCGGCAGCCACACCCAGCGCAGTTCGGAGAGCAGGGTAGCCAGGCCGCGTGCGCTGAAGAACTGTGGGGCAAACGGTGAAACCCGGATCGGTCGCCACGGTGCGAAGAAGCGCTGTTCGCTCCACGGCCAGGCCAGCGCGACGCCGAGGCCGCCGGAGGTCATCGCATCGAGCAAGGGATGGCTGGCCGCGCATACGAAGACGAATACAGCGGCTTGTACGGTCGATGCCACCGTTGGCCCTGCCTTGGCAGGTGCCAACCTTGGTTGGCACGAAACCGCCGACCAAGGTCGGCCGCTACCAAAGAACGCCAACACCGCGGCCAATGCCGCCAGCACGCTGGCAAACAGCAGTGAATGGCTGGCGCCGCGATGGCCGAAGGCATCCGCATAGGGAATGTGCAGCGCAAAGGCCAGTACATCGGCATCGGGCAGCATCGCTGCGATCACGCCGGCCGCCAGCAGGCGCGGTGGGATGCGGCCACGATCAGCGGCGCACCACAGCGCCAGCGGCACAGCGGCATGGGTGATGATCGACGGCATCAGTCACGCACCATGGTAGTGCCGGCCGTGGGTCCGACGGGTAGTGCCGGCCGCTGGCCGGCAAACAGTAACCATCAGCAGTCATCCAATCGGAACGCATCCCGCAGCCAATGCAGCTGCGGCGGCTCGCCGGTGGCCTCGACCACATCGAAGCGGCAGGGCGCATTGGCCAGCGCCGGGTGGTCCTGCAGGTACAGCTGCGCGGCATGGGCCAGGCGCCGGCATTTGCGCGCATCGACCGAAGCGGCGCCACCGCCGAAATCCGATCGCGCACGGTAGCGCACTTCCACGAACACCACGGTGCCGGCATCGTCCATCACCAGGTCCAGTTCACCGCCGCGATAGCGCACGTTGCGTGCACGCGGCCGCAGTCCGGCCAGTTGCAGGTGCTGCTCGGCGGCGGCTTCCACCGCCGAGCCCCGTTGGCTGCGCTCAGCGACCACCGACGATCGGCATCGGCCGGCCGCCACTGAAGGTCGACCATGCCGGCTGGCGCAGGATGTTGCCATTGCTGTCCAGGAACAGGGTGCCGGTGGCACCGTCCAGGCCGCCTTCGTTGGACAGCTTGTCCAGGTAGGCGGTGATCTTCCAGGCGTCGGCACCGAAGGCGAACAGGCGGCCGGCCGCACCGCGTGCGCTCGGCAGGGTGCTGGCCACCTGGCTGGCCGACGGCAGGCCGGACACGCTGCGCACGTTCCAGGCTTCGTTCGGGTAGACGATGCCGTCCAGCGCCACGTCTTCTTCCACTTTGCCGCTGCCGACGGTCAGCTGCGAGGTGCCGACGCGGGTCGCGCCACCGGCACCGGCCAGCGCCAGCTGCGGCGCCAGCAGGCGCGCCTGCGGCGCACGCACGGCGAGGAACACGGCATCGACCTGGCCGGCGTTGCGCACCTGGGCGCTGACGTCGCCCACCGCATCGCTGACGCCGACCGTGGCCACGACCTGGCCACCGCGCTGGGCGAAACGCTGGGCGAAGGCGGCGGCGGCACGGCGGCCGGTGTCGTCGGCGCTGTTGATCACCAGCGCCTTGCCGCGCTCGCGGCCGCGCAGGTACTCGGCCGCGACGATGCCGTCGTCTTCCGGTGCCAGCGAGAAGCCGGCACTGCCGGCCGGCGGTGCGTCCTTGCCGCGGTTCAGGGCCAGCACCGGCACCTGCAGCTGCTGGCGGCCGTACACCGCGTCCACCTCGTCGCGGCCCAGCGGGCCGACCACGAAGTCGGCACCGGAGGCAACGGCCTTGTCGTAGGCGGCGAGGGCGCCGGCCGGGGTGCCGGCGGTGTCGAAGAAGTTGATGTCCGGGCGGCGGCGGCTTTCACCGTAGTAGGCGCTCAACAGGCCATCGCGCACCGGCTGTGCGGCGGTGGCCAGGCGGCCGCTGAGCGGCAGCAGCACGGCCAGCTTGGCCGGCGGGCGGTAACCGTCGCTCATCGCCGGCGGGCGCTTGCTGGTGTCGAACTGGGCCGCGCCATCGCGGTCGAACGGGCGCGGCAGCGGCAGGCCACGCGCGATCAGTGCGCGGCCGGCGAAGTTGTAGAGCGGGTCGTTGGCCGGCAGGGCGGCGGCGCGGCTGCGCAGGGTGGCATCGTCGAGGGTACCGAGCAGGCCGGCAATGGCGGCCTGGTTCTCGCTGCGCGCGCTGCCGGTCAGGCTGGAATGGGCGCGGGCGCGCTCGGTGGCGGCACCGAAGGCATCGCCGGTGCCCTGCAGGGCGCCGGCACGGGCCAGGTACCAGCGCGTACGCAGGGCCGGCAGCACGTTGTCGCCATGGTCCTTCAGCAGGGCCAGCGCCTGCGCCGGCTGCTTGTCGGCCAGGGCCAGCTCGGCACTGGTCAGCTGGTAGCGCTGCAGGCTGGCGCCGGACAGCTGGCGGGCGGTGAGCTGGCCGAGCAGGCTGCGCGCGCGGGCACTGTCACCGGCGAGGTGCCAGGCCCAGGCCGCATCGGCCAGTGCGTTGCTGCGGGCACCGCCACGCAGCGTGGCGGCCAGGCCTTCCAGCTGCAGTGCGGCGTCGCGCGGCTTGCCCTGTTCGATCAGCGCCAGCGCCTGGCCCTGGGCCGGCGAATCGGGGGTGCTGGTCAGGCTGGTGGTGGCACAACCGGCCAGCAGCATCAGCGACAACGACAGGGCGGAGATCCGTGCGGCGGGCTTGTTCATGATCGGGTCCATGCGATGAGGGCAGCGGCCTTGGCCGGGTACACGCTACGATTCTACCCTTGCCCCGTGAGTACCGCTGAAATGAGTGTCCCAACCCTGTACGTCGTCGCCACCCCGATCGGCAACCTGGCCGATCTGAGCCCGCGCGCGCAGGAGGTGCTGCGCTCGGTGGCGGCCATCTGTGCCGAGGACACCCGCCGCAGCGGCCAGCTGCTGTCCCATTTCGGCATCCAGCAGCCGCTGGTGGCCCTGCACGAGCACAACGAGGAGGCGCTGGCGCAGCGGCTGGTCTCGCGCCTGCAGGCCGGCGAGTCGCTGGCGCTGGTCAGTGACGCCGGTACGCCGCTGGTCAGCGATCCGGGGTTCCGCCTGGTGCGTGCCGCGCGCGCGGCGGGCATCAAGGTCAGCCCGGTGCCCGGCGCCTGCGCCGCCATCGCCGCGCTGAGCGTGGCCGGCCTGCCCAGCGACCGTTTCAGTTTCGAGGGCTTCCTGCCGGCCAAGGCCAGCGGCCGCCGCGACCGCCTGCAGGCGCTGGCCGGCGAAGTGCGCACGATGGTGTTCTACGAATCCTCGCACCGCATCGCCGAATCGCTGGCCGACATGGCGGCGATCTTCGGCGGCGAGCGCCCGGCGGTGCTGGCCCGCGAGCTGACCAAGCTGTTCGAGACCGTGCTTGATGGCGACCTGGCGGGCCTGCTGGCGAACGTCGAGGCCGACGACAACCAGCGCAAGGGCGAATTCGTGGTGATGGTGCAGGGCGCCGGCGATGACGAGGAAGCGCAGCTGGCCCACGGCCGCCGCGTCTACGCGAAGCTGAGCGAGCACCTGCCGCCGTCGACCGCCGCCAAGCTGGCCGCGGAACTGACCGGTGCGCCGCGCAAGGCGTTGTACGGCAGTTGATGGATCGTGCGGACCAGGGGCCGCACCCACCAGAGCAGCGGAACCGGTAGATCCACGCCATGCGTGGATGAATGGACCGCGCCACGGCCTGCACCCACCCAGGCGGAACCGTCCGCGCCATGCCTTGCGGCGTCAGGACTGCAGGGGTGTGGCGAGGGTGTCCAGATAGTCGGCAATCTCGGCAATCACCGAAGAGAGATCCGGCGCGATCAGGCGGTTCCTGCGCAGGAAGGCGCGCCACTGGGTCTGCTTCTGGGTATCTGCGGCGAACGACTGAGTCAGTCCGTAGGGCAGGGGCGTTGGCGCCGGGGTCCTTCGTCGATCAAACGTCGCGCCAATGGCCGCAATGAGGTGCGGGCGATCCATGGCGTCTTCGCGGATCAGTGCCAGCAAGTCGAAGTAGTCCTTCATCCTGCTGTTAGCGATGCCCAGTGCCGCTATGGCCTCCAACTTCTCGGCAAACACGGTTTCGCGCGGATAGACGTGCAGGCACGGTGGAGGAAAGCCATCGAGCATCACCGGGTAGGTGATTTCCTGCGGTGGAGGAATCACCGCGTCGCCAAACCCCACGTCCCACTGTACGTGGCAGCGCGATCGACCAAGATGTGCTATCAGGCGCATTCGCAGCCCCTCATACTCCGCTTCTTCGCGGGTGGCCTCGATGGCGATGCTGCGTGGGTCGAAGCACAGGCCGTCGTCGCCCGCTATTGCGCAGAGCGACCGTGCGATGTGCAGCAGATGGCCGGGATGTGCAGAGCCGAATCGCAGAAAGTCGGCATCCCGCGTGGGACGGTGGGGCGCGTCGAACCACACTGCAAACAACATGGCCCCCTTCAGCAGGAACTGGTCGCGGTATCGGGAAGCGGAGAGCCGGTAGAGCAGGCGCTCAACGGCGAACCGGTCCAGAACGAACTGAAAGTCCTCGCCTCGGCTGCGCGCGAGATCAAGCAGCCGTTGCCGGATGGAAGCAACGCGCCGGGGAAGCGTTGGAGAGTGGGTCACGCCAAGGCATCGAGGTACGGTCTCATCAGTCTGGCAACGCGGCAGATCCGCGCATACTCCATCAACGCATCCGGGGTGGTTGCACGGCTGTGAAGCGCGTCACGCAGGGCTTCAAGTGCGACATCAAGTCCTACGAGATTGCGGAACTTGAAGCAATCGACGACGGTTTTGGCTACGTTACTGACGTATATGAGACGCCTGCCTACGCGACGTTCTTCCAGCCCCACATTGAGGGTCGTTGCCGACATGCGGACCACACGGAGGGGGGGCCAGTCGATCCGCGGAACGCGGTCGTTGTTGCCGATGGAGACCCAGCGTTCGAATGGCGCCTGGGTGGTCAGGCCATGCAGGCGCAGGGCACTCAGCAGGCATAGACGGGGGTGCGGCAGGCGTTCTGCAATGATCTGCAGTCCATCATCGGTGTCGTCGCTGTTTCTTTCCGCCAACGCATAGACGCCACGGGACAACCGGATCAGTGCACCGGCCTCGACGAGGCGAGTCAGCTGGGCGCGGGCGATCCCGGCAGTGACCAGTTCGCGGGCGCGCAGGGTGCCTGCGCGTCGCAGCAGCTTTCGTGCCCGGGCCTCGGGGTTTCCCATGATGGCATTGTTCCATAACGTCGGGTTTTTTGAATATCGACGGACAAAACGGAACATCGTCGGCTGCGATGACTGGACGGTGCGACAAGCTCCGCACCCACCCACGCGGAATCTCTGGAGCCACGCCACGCGTGGAAGGTTGAACCGGACGCCGCGATCGGCACGGCAGGAAGGGCGTGCGTACGCTAGAATACGCGCTGGCGGAGTCGGCCAGACAGTCGCGTCATCCCTTCGGGGGTGCCGAGGAAAGTCCGGGCTCCATAGGGCAAGGTGCCAGGTAACGCCTGGGCGGCGCAAGCCGACGGAAAGTGCAACAGAAAGATACCGCCTACGTCTTCTTCGGAAGGCCGGTAAGGGTGAAATGGTGCGGTAAGAGCGCACCGCGAGTCTGGCAACAGACCGGCACGGCAAACCCCACCTGGAGCAAGACCAAATAGGGATCCTTTGGCGCGGCCCGCGTTGGATCCGGGTAGGTTGCTTGAGCGTTGCGGTGACGTAACGCCTAGAGGAATGACTGTCCACGACAGAACCCGGCTTATCGGCCGGCTCCGCCTCTTTCTTCCATAGGCACGAACTGCGCATCGGTAGTGCCGGCCGCTGGCCGGCAGCTTCACGATGCCCGCAGCGGCGGACAGGGTGCTGCCGGCCAGCGGCCGGCACTACCTCGACGTCGCGCGGTCCTCAGCCCGGCGTGCGGTACTGCCCGGCGGAAATGAACTGCGAGAAGCGCTCGCACCACACCACGACGGTGGTGTAGTCGTCCACATCCACGTTCGCGGGCACCTCGACCAGGAAGCGGTTGAAGGTCTTCACTTCGCCGATGCGCTGGGCCTGCGCCTTGATCTTCAGGAAGTCGGCCTTGTTGTCGACGAAGTCGCGGACCAGGTACACCTTGTAGTCCGGGCCCGGTCCCATCTTCCCGTCGAAGGCGACCTGGGTGGCACTGACACTGACCTTGCCTTCGGCCCAGTGCACTGCGTCGCTGCCCTTCAGGTCGCGGCGGAACGTGGTGCGGTAGGTGGCGTCTTTCATGGCGGCCTGTACCTGTTCCACCGGCGGGTCATCGGGGGCGATCAGGATCGGCAGGAGGTAGACGCCCAGGCCGAAGCCCAGGCCGAGGGTGAGCAGGTGGGTGGCGAGCAGGATGAGGATGCGGCGCATGGGGCCTCCTTGTGGTTGCGGTCGATCGCGCGGCGAAAGGCCGGGCGCGACCACCCTGGGAGGTGAGGGCCGACATTTATAGACACAGTGCCGAATGCGAAAAGGACACAGTGGGCCGGCTGCGATGCTGGAACCCTGTGGCACGGGCGGATCGCGGTCGGCGCTGGAAGCTGAATGACGTTTCAGGCGTGGTGCGCTGACGACGACCGTCACTTCAATGACGACACGCGTGCGGGTAGTGCCGGCCGCTGGCCGGCAGCTTTATGGTGCATCCGAAGATCCAGAGGTTGCCGGCCAGCGGCCGGCACTACCCCCCGCCAAGAGCGTCTGGCCAAGGGCCGTCATGACCGGGTCAGAAAATGACGTGGCTCTGTCCGCTGGGGACACCCTGCGGGCCGAAGCGGCGCTCGTAGATCTCGCCGTGGCCGTCGCCATCGATCAGCAGCACGGTGCTGGCGCGGGTGCCGTAGTCGTCGCCGCGGATGAAGGCCGGGCTCAGCCAGCGCTCGCGCTCCAGACCGATGCCGGTGTCGGGCAGGTCGCTGTCGGCGGGGCGGTGTTCGTCGGCCAGGGCGGCCCAGAGCGAGGTCAGATCCCTTTCGCGCTGCGAAAGGGATCTGACCCCGTCTTCCTGCAGCCAGGCTTCAAGGGCCGCCATCAGCCGCCGGGTCTTCGGCCAGGGGGCGTCCAGCGCGCCGTTGGACATGCCGTGTACGCCCGGGCCAAGCGTCTGCCGTTCGGCGGGATGGTTGCCCACGTACTCCAGGCTGTCGCTATCGGCCAGCAGGAGATTGAACGGGGCGTAGGCGCCAGCCACGGTCGCCAAGCGGTCGATATGCACGGCCGCCGGCTCGCGGCCGCGCAGGAAGTCGGCCACCAGCGCGCCCCGCGACGGGCCGGTCTGGGCGGCCAGCGGGTCGCGGACGTTGGTGACCACCGCCATCCGGCCCGAGGCGCCAACCCCGGCCCAGCCTCCGCCGGAGCGCAGGTCGCGACCGCCGATGACCGACGTCTCATCCTGCCAGGGGGCCAGCGCCGCCGTCGGGCGGGCGTGGAACTCATCACGGTTGCCGGCCATCACCAGCCGCCACCGCGGGTGGTGCATCCAGCCAAGAGCGAGCAGGCACATGGCTTCATTGTGCACGGTTTGCGCAGTCTGGCGCCGTTTCCGGCCCGCTCCGGATGAATGCGCGGCCGATGTTTCACGCCCTGCCCACGCCCCTGAACTTCCGTTCAATCTCAAAAATTGAGACGGATCAGCAACTTGTGGATAAGCCTTGAACAATTCTCTAAAGGTTGTTGCAAGCCATTGATGCGGCTGGCGATTTCCCTGCTGAAAAGTTGTTGACAACCCTCCGCCCGCTGCTAAGGTGGGCATCAGAGGGAAATCCGGGTGTTTTGTGGGTTTTCGTGGTTCAATGTTTCACCGGGCGAAGGACAAGGTGCAGGCGTCGTGTTCCAGGGCGAGACGGCCATCACAGTTGACGACAAGGGGCGCATGGCGGTTCCCACCGCTTACCGCGACCTCGTCGCGCGCGCCAGCAACAACCGTCTCGTGCTGACCTACAACCCGTTCGAAGCCGGCTGCCTGTGGCTGTACGCAGAGTCGGAATGGGAGCGGGTCCGCGACGATGTGATGTCCAAGCCCAACACCCAGCGCGTCGTGCGCCTGTTGCAGCAGAAGCTGGTCGGCTCGGCCGCCCATCTGGAACTGGACGGCAACGGTCGCATCAGCATCCCCGCCAGCCACCGCGGTGCGGTGGGCATTGAGAAGAAGGCGGTATTGCTCGGCATGGGCGACAAGTTCGAATTGTGGAGCGAGCAGGCGCATCGGGCCCTGATCCAGCAGACGTTGTCTGACGAGGATCTGGGTGATGGGTTGCTCGACCTGAAGTTGTGAGCCGGGGTGCCCGGATGCGCCCAGAAGCGCAGGCCGGTCACCTTCCGGTGTCGCAGTCGCCGGCGGTGCACCTGCCGGTCCTGTACACCCAGGTCCTTGAAGGCCTGAGGGTGATCGAAAACGGACGTTATCTGGATGGCACGTTCGGTCGTGGCGGTCATGCACGTGGCGTGCTCACCCAGCTCGGTCCCGAGGGGCGCCTGCTGGTCATGGACAAGGATCCGGAAGCCATCGCCGTTGCCGAGCGCGATTTCGCGCCGGACCCGCGCGTGTCCATCTTCCGTGGCAGCTTCGCCCAGCTGCTGCAGTGGGATGCGACGGCCGAAGGCCTGGACGGCGTGCTGTTCGACCTGGGTGTGTCGTCGCCGCAGCTGGACGTGGCCGAACGTGGCTTCAGCTTCGGCAAGGACGGCCCGCTGGACATGCGCATGGACCCGGACAGCGGTGAAAGCGCCGCGCAGTGGATCAATCGCGTGGAAGAGCGCGAGATCGCTGATGTGCTGTGGACCTACGGCGAAGAGCGGCAGAGCCGGCGCATCGCCCGCGCCATCGTGGCCCGCCGCGAGAAGCAGCCGTTCTCCCGCACCGCCGAACTGGCCGAGCTGATCGCCTCGGTGATGCCGCGTGGGAAGGACAAGATCCACCCGGCCACGCGCAGCTTCCAGGCCATCCGCATCCACATCAACCGCGAGCTGGCCGATCTGGAAGCCGGGCTCGATGCGGCGGTGGAACGGCTCAAGCCCGGTGGCCGCCTGGCGGTGATCAGCTTCCACTCGCTGGAAGACCGCATCGTCAAGCAGTACATGAACCGCCTGGCCAAGGCGCCGCCGGCCAACCGCCGGCTGCCCGAGGCGGTCGCGTTCGTGCCGACGCTGGACCTGATCGGCGGTGCCATCAAGGCCACCGACGACGAGCTGGCCGCCAACCCGCGTGCCCGCAGCGCCGTGCTGCGCGTGGCACAGAAGCGGGAGGCCGATGCATGAGCCGGCTGCTGCTGATCATCCTGCTGGCCTGCACCGTCGCCTCGGCGATCGGCGTGGTGTTCGTGCGCCACCGCCACCGGCAGACCTTCATCGAACTGTCGCGTGCCGAGCGCAAGCGCGATGACATCAATCTTGAGTTCGGCCGCCTGCAGCTGGAACAGGCCACCCTGGCCGAAGCCAACCGCGTGGACCGCATCGCCCGCGAGAAGCTCGGCATGAAGTTCCCCGAGGCGGCTGACATCGTGGTGGTGCGCCCATGAGCAAGACCGGCCGCAACCGCCCGCGCAACGCCTTCAACCTGCGCCAGCGCCTGCGCTGGGTCGCGCTGGCGCTCGGCCTGTGCTCGGTGTCGCTGGTGGGTCGCGCGGCCTACGTGCAGATCATCAACAGCGACTTCTACCAGCGCCAGGGCGAGGCCCGCTACCTGCGCGAGCTGCCGATCAAGACCTCGCGCGGCATGATCACCGACCGCAACGGCGAGCCGCTTGCGGTGTCCACCCCGGTCGCCTCGATCTGGGTCAACCCGCAGGACCTGCTGCGTTCGCCCGAGCGCATCCCGGAGCTGGCCCAGGCGGTCGGCATGTCGGTGGATGAGCTGAGCAGCCGCCTGTCGCAGAAGTCGGACAAGGAATTCATGTACCTGCGCCGCCGGATCAATCCGGACGAGGCAGAGAAGGTGGTCGCGCTGAAGATCCCGGGCGTGGCGGCGCAGCGCGAGTTTCGCCGCTTCTACCCGCAGGGTGAGGCGATGGCGCACGTGCTGGGCTTCACCAATATCGACGACCGCGGCCAGGAAGGCCTGGAACTGGCGTTCGACGAATGGCTGCGCGGCAAGCCCGGTGCGAAGCGGGTGATCCGCAACCGCAAGGGCGAGACCGTCGAAAGCGATCTGCTGCGCGCCGCCGAGCCGGGCAAGGACCTGACGCTCAGCATCGACCGCCGCATCCAGTACCTGGCCTTCAAGGAACTGCGCAACGCGCTGGTGGCCAACAAGGCGGCCGGCGGTTCGATGGTGATCATGGACGTGACCACCGGCGAGATCCTGGCCATGGTCAACCTGCCGACCTACAACCCGAACTCGCTGACCGGCGCGATCCCCGATACGCGCCGCAACCGCGCGGTGACCGACCTGGTCGAGCCGGGTTCGACGATGAAGCCGCTGACCATTGCCACCGCGCTGCAGGCCGGGGCGGTGACCAAGGACACCATCATCGACACCAACCCGGGCTACATGACCCTGGGCCGCTTCACCATCCGCGACGTGCCGCGCAACAACGGTGTGCTCAACGTGACCGGCGTGATCACCCGCAGTTCGAACGTGGGTGCGGCCAAGGTTGCGGCGAAGATGCCGGACCAGACCTTCTACGACGGCGTGCGCCGCTTCGGCTATGGCTCGGCGCCGCACAGTGGTTTCCCGGGGGAATCGGCCGGCGTGGTGATGCGCCCGGCGCGCTGGTCGGGCACCACCAAGACCACCATGTCCTACGGCTACGGCCTGTCGGTGACGCCGCTGCAGATCGCCACCGCCTATTCGGCGCTGGCCAACGGCGGCAGGTTGATCGCGCCGACCTTCGTCAAGGGCCAGCGCAACGAGGGCCAGCAGATCATCGACGAGAACGTCGCCCGGCAGGTGGTGGCGATGATGGAAACGGTGGTCACCCAGGGCGGTGCCAAGCAGGCGGCCGTACTGGGCTACCGCGTGGCCGGCAAGACCGGTACCGCGCGCAAGGCCGGCCCGGGTGGTTATGAGCGCGGGCATTACAACGCGCTGTTCGCCGGCGTGGTGCCGGCCACCAACCCGCGCTTTGCCACTGTCATCGTCATCAACGACCCGCAGGCCGGCAAGTTCTACGGCGGCCTGGTCTCGGCGCCGGTCTACCACAACGTGATGGAAGGCACCCTGCGCCTGATGGACGTGCCGCTGGACGACCTGCAGTCGTGGCTGGCCGCACAGCAGTCCGGCAAGGTCGGCCATTCGGCTTCGATCCTGCCTGCGCCGCCGGCCGAGACCGCGCTGCCGGTCGATGCCGCCGCTGAATTCGACGCTGCGCTGCCGAGCGCGCAAGCCCAGACGCCGCCCGCTACGGGAGGCACGCAATGAGTCCTTCGATGTTGCTTTCGCAGTTGCTTCCGGACGTGGCCCTGGCGGGTCATGATCCCGTTCTGACCGGCCTGGTGCTGGACAGCCGTGCCGTGCGCCCCGGTAACGCCTTCGTCGCCATCGCCGGTTTCGGCGCGCATGGCCTGGGCTTTGTCGAGCAGGCGCGCGCTGCCGGTGCCAGTGCCATCCTGTTCGAACCGCCGGCACCGGCCGATCTGCCGGCACCGGCCGATGCGATCGCCGTGCCGGGCCTGCGCGCGCGCATGGGCGCGATGGCCGATCAGTTCCATGGCGCACCGTCGCGGGCAATGGCGATGGTCGGCGTGACCGGCACCAACGGCAAGACCTCCACCGTGCAGCTGCTGGCCCAGGCCTGGCACCTGCTCGGAACGCCCAGTGGCAGTATCGGCACGCTGGGCGCCGGACTTTATGGTGCCGTCGAGCCGACCGGCTTCACCACGCCGCTGGTGCTGCAGATGCATGCGTTGCTGGCCCAGCTGCGCGACGCCGGTGCGCGCGCGGTGGCGATGGAAGTCAGCTCGCATGCGCTCGACCAGGGCCGCGTGGACGCCGTGCACTACGACGTGGCGGTGTTCACCAACCTCACCCGCGACCATCTGGATTACCACGGCGACATGGCCAGCTACGGCGCGGCCAAGGCGCGGCTGTTCCATCGCCCGGGCCTGAAGGCGGCGGTGATCAACCTGGACGATGCCTTCGGCCGCCAGCTGTTCGCGGGCCTGCCGGCCAGCGTGCAGCCGATCGGGCTGAGCTCCCGTGGTGCCGAGGACGCCAGCGTGCGCGCCGAGGCGCTGCAGCTTGACGGTCGTGGCATCGCCTTCGAACTGGTCATCGACGGCCAACGCGCTGCGGTGCAGTCGCCGCTGCTGGGCCGCTTCAACGTGGACAACCTGCTGGCCGTGGCCGGTACCCTGCACGCGCAGGGGCAGCCGCTGCCGCGTATCGCCGAAGTGCTGTCGGCGCTGCAGCCGATCCGTGGCCGCATGAACCGCCTCGGCGGCGAGAATGGTCTGCCGACCGTGGTGGTCGACTACGCACATACCCCGGACGCGCTGGAGCAGGCGCTGGACAGCCTGCAGGGCCACCTGCACGGCGCGCTGTTCTGCGTGTTCGGCTGCGGTGGCGAGCGCGATACCGGCAAGCGCCCGCAGATGGCGGCGATCGCCGAGCGCCTGGCCAACCAGGTCATCGTCACCGACGACAACCCGCGTGGCGAAGACGGCGACGTGATCGTGGCCGACATCCTGGCCGGCTTCCAGAACGCCGATGCCGTGACCGTGCAGCGCAGCCGCGCGCGCGCGATCGGCCTGGCGGTGAAGCGCGCCGGTGCCGGCGACATCATCCTGATCGCCGGCAAGGGCCACGAGCCGTACCAGGAAGTGAATGGCGTGCGCCATGACTTCGACGACACCGAAGTGGCCGCGGCTGCACTGGCGGCCAAGGCCGGTGTTCTAGAGGCACAGGCCGGGGAGGGCGCCGCATGAAGCGCACCCTGCTTTCGCTGATCGCACACTGGGCCGGCGGCGAGATCCACGGCGACGACGTGGCCATCGATGCGGTCAGCAATGACACCCGCAACCTGGGCCCCGGCAGCCTGTATGTCGCGCTGCGCGGTGAGCGTTTCGACGGCCATGACTTCGCGGCCGACGCGCAGGCGCGCGGTGCCAGTGCGCTGCTGGTCGAGCGCCTGCTGCCGATCGAACTGCCGCAGGTGCTGGTGGCCGACAGCGAACTGGCACTGGCCAGGATCGCCACCGGCATGCAGCGTGACCGTGGCACCGAGGTGTTCGCGATCACCGGCAGCAACGGCAAGACCAGCGTGAAGAGCCTGCTGCTGTCGATCCTGCAGCAGGTGGCCCAGCACGCGCACAAGGTGGTCTACGCCAATCCGGGCAACCGCAACAACGAGATCGGCCTGCCGCTGGCGGTGATCGATGCACCGGAAGATGCCGACTATGCCGTCTACGAGATGGGTGCCGGCAAGCCGGGCGACATCGCCTACCTGACCGACATCGCCCGCCCGCGCTACGCGCTGGTCAACAACATCGCCCCGGCGCACCTGGAGCGGATGGGCAGCCTGCTCGGCGTGGCGGTGACCAAGGGCGCGATCTATGCCGCGCTGCCCGCCGATGGCGTGGCGGTGATCAATGCCGACGATGCGTACGGCCGCTGGTTCGAACAGCATTTTGTCGGCACCCCGGCGCGCTGCCGCGTGCTGCGCTTTGGCCTGGAGCATTCGGCAGACGTGACCGCGCGCGACATCCGCGCCGGTGCGCAGGGCAGCCAGTTCACCCTGGTCGCGCCGGTCGGCGAAGCCCGCGTGGTGCTGGGCCTGCCGGGCCGCCACAACGTCAGCAATGCACTGGCCGCCGCCAGCCTGGCGCTGGCCGCCGGCATCGACCTGGCACGCATCGCGACAGGCCTGGCCGAGGCACAGCCGGTGCCGGGCCGCCAGATCGCCCATCAGCTGCGCAATGGCGCGGTGCTGGTGGACGACAGCTACAACGCCAACCCCGGTTCGCTGGCAGCGGCCATCGATGCCCTGGCCGCCGCGCCGGAAGAGGGTTGGCTGGTGCTGGGCGACATGCGCGAGCTGGGCCCGGATGCCGAAGCGCTGCATGCGCAGGCGGGCCTCCGCGCACGCGCCGCCGGACTCAAGCGCCTGTATGCGCTGGGCCCGCTCAGCGCCGCCGCCGCTGCCGCCTTCGGCGACGGTGGCCGTCATTTCGCCACCCATGACGCGCTGTCACAGGCGCTGAAGGACGAGCTGCACGCCGGCGTGCGCTGCCTGGTCAAGGGGTCCCGTGGCAGCGCCATGGACACGATTGTCAAAGCGCTGCTGGCGCAAGGAGAGGAATCCCCGCATGTTGTATGAACTGGCTCGATGGTTGCAGCAGTTGGAGAGCCTGTTCGGGCTGTTCAACTACCAGACGTTCCGCGCCATCCTTGCCGCGCTGACGGCCCTGTTCCTGTCGCTGTGGCTCGGCCCGGCGATGATCCGCAAGCTTGCCCAGTTCAAGGGTGGCCAGCCGATCCGCAAGGACGGTCCGCAGACCCATTTCTCCAAGGCCGGCACGCCGACCATGGGCGGTTCGCTGATCCTGCTCACCGTCACCCTGTCGGTACTGATGTGGGCCGACCTGCGCAACCGCTACGTGTGGCTGGTGCTGGCGGTGATGCTGTGCTTCGGCGCCATCGGCTGGTATGACGACTGGATCAAGATCGTCCGCCGTGACCCGAACGGCCTGAAGTCGCGCTGGAAGTACCTGCTGCAGTCGATCTTCGGCCTGGCCGCGGGCCTGTTCCTGTTCTATACGGCCGACGTGCCGGCGGCGCTGACGTTCTACATCCCGATGTTCAAGTCGGTCGCGCTGCCGCTGGCCGGCATCGGCTTCGTGGCCATCGCCTACTTCTGGATCGTCGGTTTCTCCAACGCGGTGAACCTGACCGACGGCCTGGACGGCCTGGCGATCATGCCCACCGTGCTGGTGGCCTGCGCACTGGGCGTGTTCGCCTACGCCTCGGGCAACGTGGTGTTCGCCAACTACCTGCAGATCCCGCAGATTCCGGGCGCGGGCGAGCTGGTCATCATCTGCGCGGCGATCGCCGGCGCGGGCCTGGGCTTCCTGTGGTTCAACACCTATCCGGCCATGGTGTTCATGGGCGACATCGGTGCACTGGCGCTGGGTGCGGTGCTGGGCACGATCGCGGTGATCACCCGCCAGGAGCTGGTGCTGGTGATCATGGGCGGCGTGTTCGTCATCGAGACGCTGTCGGTGATGATCCAGGTCGCATCGTTCAAGCTGACCGGCAAGCGCGTGTTCCGCATGGCGCCGATCCACCACCATTTCGAACTGAAGGGCTGGCCGGAGCCGCGCGTGATCGTGCGCTTCTGGATCATCTCCGTCGTGCTCGTGCTGATCGGCCTGGCCACGTTGAAGGTGCGCTGAGATGAACGACCTGTCCCGCCAGGCAACACGCCTTGAAGCCATCGAAGGCAGCTACGACAAGTGGCTGCTGGGCGCGATCATCGCGCTCACCGGTGTCGGCGTGGTGATGGTGGCCTCCAGCTCGATCGCGCTGATGAGCAGCCCGTTCTATTACCTCAACCGCCACCTGATCTTCCTGGCGGTGGGTATCGTGCTGGCGGTCATCGCCGCCCGCACCGAGCTGAAGTCGATCGAGCAGTACAACCAGATGCTGCTGCTGGGCTGCTTCGTGCTACTGCTGGCGGTGTTCGCGCCGGGCCTGGGCAGCACGGTCAACGGCGCACGCCGCTGGATCAACCTGGGCATTTCCAAGTTCCAGACGGTCGAGGCGGTGAAGGTGCTCTACATCGTCTGGCTGTCCAGCTACCTGGTGCGCTTCCGCGACGAGGTCAATGCGACCTGGCCGGCGATGCTCAAGCCGCTGGGCGTGGCCGGCGCGCTGGTGGTGCTGCTGCTGCTGCAGCCGGACTTCGGTTCCTCGACCCTGCTGCTGGCGATCACCGCCGGCATGCTGGTGCTGGGCGGGGTCAACATGCCGCGCATGTCGATGCCGGTGATCATCGGCCTGGTCGGCATGAGCGCGCTGGCGATCATCGAGCCGTACCGCATGCGCCGCATCACCTCCTTCCTGGACCCGTGGGCTGACCAGCAGGGCGACGGCTACCAGCTGTCCAACGCACTGATGGCAGTGGGCCGTGGCGAATGGACCGGCGTCGGCCTGGGCAATTCCGTGCAGAAGCTGTACTACCTGCCGGAAGCGCACACCGACTTCATCTTCTCGGTCACCGCCGAGGAATTCGGTTTCCTGGGCACCTGCGTGATCGTGGCGCTGTACGCGCTGCTGGTCGGCCGCACCTTCTGGCTGGGTATGCGCTGCGTGGAAATGAAGCGCCACTTCTCCGGCTACATCGCCTTCGGCATCGGCCTGTGGATCAGCATGCAGACCTTCGTCTCGATCGGCGTGAACCTGGGCATCCTGCCGACCAAGGGCCTGACCCTGCCGCTGATCTCCTCCGGCGGTTCGTCGGTGCTGATGACCTGCGTGGCGATGGGCCTGCTGCTGCGCGTGTCGTATGAACTCAAGCGCGCCGAGCGCCGCCAGGCCGTGCGCATCGGTGGCGCCGAAGACGCCGCGACCGAGCCAGTGGACGCGCCGGCCGCACCGATGGCCACCGGCGTGCCGCTGAGCGCCGCGCCGGTCGCCCCCGCGCCTGCTGCAGCGAACGCCGCGCGCGGCACCAGCCGACTGCAGTCGCGCATCGAACCGACCTTCGGGAGGCTGTCATGAGCGCGGCCACCGATAGCGCGCGTCCGGTGATGATCCTCGCCGGCGGCACTGGCGGCCACATCTTCCCCGGCCTGGCCGTGGCCCGCGTGCTGCGCGGGCGTGGCGTGCCGGTGACCTGGATGGGGGCCGAAGGCGCGATGGAAACGCGCCTGGTGCCGCAGCACGACATTGCCATCGACACGCTGGCCATCACCGGCCTGCGCGGCAAGGGCAAGCTGGCCCTGCTGGCGGCACCGTGGCGGCTGATGCGTGCACTGCGCGCGGCCGGGCTGATCATCCGCAAGCGCCAGCCGCGCGCGGTGGTCGCCTTCGGTGGCTTCGCCTCCGGTCCCGGCGGCATGGCCACGCGCCTGCATGGCCTGCCGCTGATCGTGCATGAGCAGAACCGTGCGCCGGGCCTGACCAACCGCATCCTGTCGCGTTATGCGCGCCGCCTGCTGACCGGTTTCCCGGGCACCTTCGCCCAGCGCGAGGAATTCGTCGGCAACCCGGTGCGTGCGGAAATCGCCGCCATTGCGCCGCCGGAGCAGCGCTTCGCCGACCGTCACGGCCCGCTGCGCGTGCTGGTGGTCGGGGGCAGCCAGGGCGCGCGTGCACTCAACACCGGCGTGCCGCAGGCGATGGCCGCGCTGGGCGCCGACGTGCCGGTGCAGGTGCGCCACCAGAGCGGCGAGAAGATGCATGCCGAAGCGGTCGAGGCGTATGCCAAGGCCGGCGTGCAGGCTGAGATCACCCCGTTCATCGCCGACATGGCCGAGGCCTTCGCCTGGGCTGACCTGGTCGTCTGCCGCGCCGGCGCGTCCACCCTGGCCGAGCTGTGCGCGGTCGGTGTCGGCAGCGTGCTGGTGCCATTCCCGGCTGCCGTCGACGATCACCAGACCCGCAACGCGGAGTACCTGGTCGAGCGCGGCGCGGCGGTGTTGCTGAAGCAGGACGGAACGCTGGCCGACGGCATCGCCGCACTGCTGCGCGATCTGTCCGAAAATCCCGCCCGCCGCATGCAGATGGCGCAAGCCGCGCGTGCCCTGGCCAAGGTCGATGCCGCCGAGCGCATCGCCGATATCATTCTCGAGGAAGCTGTATGAAGAAGGCATGCCACCGCGCCTGCCCTGCGCGAGGCCGCGCATGATCCGTCGCCTGCACGACACCAACGACCTGGTGCGCGCGTTCCCGCGCGTGCACTTCGTCGGCATCGGTGGCACCGGCATGAGTGGCATCGCCGAAGTGATGCTGACGCTGGGCTACGAAGTGTCCGGCTCGGACAACGCTGACAACGTGGCGACCCGCCGCCTGGCCAGCCTGGGTGCGCGCATCATGCGCGGCCACTCGGCAGCCAACGTGCTGGGCACCGACTGCGTGGTGGTCTCCAGCGCCATCCGCGAGGACAACCCGGAGCTGATGGAAGCGCGCAGCCAGCGCATTCCGATCATGCCGCGCGCGGCGATGCTGGCCGAGCTGATGCGCTTCCGCCGCGGCATCGCCGTGGCCGGTACCCATGGCAAGACCACCACCACCAGCCTGACCGCTGCGGTGCTGAGCGAAGGTGGCCTGGACCCGACGTTCGTGATCGGTGGCCAGCTGCTGGCCGCCGGTGCCAACGCCAAGCTGGGTGGCGGCCAGTGGCTGGTGGCCGAGGCCGACGAAAGCGATGGCAGCTTCCTGCGCCTGAACCCGTTGATGTCGATCATCACCAATATTGATGCCGACCACCTGGAAAACTACGGCAACGATTTCGCCCGCGTGCAGGCGGCGTTCGCCGAGTTCCTGCAGCGCCTGCCGTTCTACGGCCTGGCGGTGCTGTGCATCGATGATCCGGAAGTGGCGGCACTGGCTGCCAAGACCCCGCGCCACGTGATGAGCTACGGCATGAGCCCGCAGGCCGACGTGCGCGCCGAGAACGTGGTGCAGGAAGGCTCGCGCATGCGCTTCACGCTGCGCTTGCCGCAGGGCACCAGCCAGGAAGTGGTGCTGGCGCTGCCGGGCAGGCACAACGTGCTCAACGCGCTGGCCGCCGCGGCGGTAGGCTGGCAGCTCGGCGTTGCCCCGGACGCGATCGCGCGCGCGCTGGAAGGCTTCGCCGGTGTCGGCCGCCGCTTCAACGACCTGGGCGAAGTGACCACCGCCAGCGGTGCCAAGGTGCGCATCATCGACGACTACGGCCATCACCCGAGCGAGCTGGAGGCCGTATTCGCCGCCGCCCGCGGGGGCTGGACCGACAAGCGCCTGGTGGTGGCCTTCCAGCCGCACCGCTACAGCCGTACCCGCGACCAGTTCGACAAGTTCGCCGCGGTGCTGTCCAGCGTCGACGCGCTGGTGCTGAGCGAGGTCTATCCGGCCGGTGAGGAACCCATTGCCGGTGCCGACTCGCATGCGTTGGCCCGCGCGATCCGCGCGCGCGGCCGCAGCGAGCCGGTGGTGGTGGGCAAGGCCGCCGAGCTGGCCAGCGTGCTGCCGGATGTACTGCAGGACGGTGACCTGCTGCTGATGATGGGGGCCGGCGACATCGGTGCCGTGGCTACCCACATCGCGGTGGAAGGCTTCAAGGGGGAGGGCCAGGCGTGAGTACGCTGACCTTCCCGCCGTTGCGCGTGACCGACCCGGCCGTGTTCGGCCGCGTCGCCGTGCTGCTCGGCGGCAGTTCCAGTGAACGCGAGGTGTCGCTGGACTCGGGCCGCAACGTGCTCGAAGCCCTGCAGTCGCGCGGCGTCGATGCGTTTGCCGTGGATGGCATCCCGGCGCTGGCCAGCGCGCTGGCCGCCGGTGGCATCGACCGCGTCTTCAACATTCTGCACGGCCACAACGGTGGCGGTGAGGACGGCATCGTGCAGGGCCTGATGGACGCCTTCGGCGTGCCGTATACCGGCTCGGACGTGCTGGGCTCGGCGCTGAGCATGGACAAGATCCGCACCAAGCAGGTGTGGCTGTCGCTGGGCTTGCCGACCCCGCAGTACCGCAAGGTCGACGCCTCGAACGTGCATGCGCTGGCCGCCGAGCTGGGCCTGCCGGTGGTGGTGAAGCCGGCCAACGAAGGCTCCAGCGTGGGCATCAGCCGGGTCACCGACGAGGCGGGCCTGGATGAGGCCGTGGCCCTGGCCGCGCGCTACGACGGCCAGCTGCTGATGGAACAGATGGTGGTCGGCGACGAACTGACCGTGGCCATTCTGGGCGACGTCGCGCTGCCGTCGATCCGCATCGTGCCCAAGGGCCAGTGGTACGACTACAACGCCAAGTACATCGCCGAGGACACCCAGTACCTGTGCCCGGGCCTGGAAGGCGATGCCGAGGACGAGATCCGCCGCATCGCGCTGGCCGCGTTCCGCGCCGCCGGCTGCCGTGGCTGGGGCCGCGTGGACGTGATGCGCGACCGTGCCAGCGGCCGTTTCTTCCTGCTGGAAGTGAACACCGCGCCGGGCATGACCAGCCATTCGCTGGTGCCCAAGGCGGCGCGCCAGGCCGGCATCGGTTTCGAGGAACTGGTGTGGCGCGTGCTGGAACAGACCCTGGAGGCCGCGCACGCATGAACGCGCTGCTGCGCATCTTCGTCTGGCTGTTGGCGCTGTCGGTGGTTGCACTGCCGGTGGTGGCCGTGGTCAATGGCTGGGTCGGCGCCGAGCGCTGGCCGCTGGCGAAGCTGCGCGTGCATGGCGAGTTCAAGCGGGTACCGGCCGAGCAGCTGCAGCAGGTGCTGCTGCCCTATGCGCGCGCCGGGTTCTTCGCGGTCAAGCTGCAGGATGCGCAGGACGCCCTGGAAAAGCTGCCCTGGGTGGAGAGTGCCCAGGTACGCAAGCAGTGGCCGGACGTGCTGGAAGTGACCCTGGTCGAGCACAAGCCGTTCGCGCGCTGGGGCACCGACCGCCTGGTGTCCGAGCAGGGCAAGCTGTTCCCCACGCCGAAGAAGCTGTCCGACCTGGCGTTGCCCGAACTGGATGGCCCGGACAGCCAGACCGGAGAAGTGATGAAGCTGTACAGCGACGCACGTGCATTGTTCGCACCAGCCGGCGTCGATGTGCGCCGGGTGACGATGGATGCGCGCGGCAGCTGGTCGCTGGTGCTGAGCAACGGCACCGAAGTGGTGGTCGGCCGTGACGACGCGCGCTCGCGCATGCAGCGCTTCGTCAAGGTGCTGCCGCAGCTCAACCGTCAGGACGCGCCGATCGAGCGCGCCGATCTCCGCTACACCAATGGTTTCACGCTGAGCTGGGGTACCCCGGCCACGCCGGCGAAAACGCCGGCGACCCCGGCCAGAAGCACGCAGGAAAGGACATGAATCGCAAGGGTGACAAATCGCTGATCGTTGGCCTGGACATCGGCACCTCCAAGGTGGTGGCGCTGGTGGGCGAGTATTCGCCGGGCAACCCGATCGAAGTGATCGGCATCGGCTCGCACGAATCGCGCGGGCTGAAGCGTGGCGTGGTGGTGGACATCGAATCGACCGTGCAGTCGATCCAGCGTGCGGTGGAAGAAGCCGAGCTGATGGCCGGCTGCGAGATCCGTTCGGTGTACGCCTCGATCTCCGGCAACCACGTGCAGTGCAAGAACTCGCCGGGCATCGTGCCGATCCGCGACGGCGAAGTGACCTGGGGCGACCTGGATCGCGTGCTCGATGCGGCCAAGGCGGTGGCGATCCCGGCCGACCAGAAGATCCTGCACGCGATCCCGCGCGAGTACGTGCTGGACGATTCGCAGGAAGGCATCCGCAATCCGGTGGGCATGACCGGCGTACGCCTGGAGGTGCATGCGCACCTGGTGGTGTGCGCGCAGTCGGCCGCGGCCAACATCAGCAAGTGCGTGCAGCGCTGCGGCCTGCAGGTGGATGACCTGGTGCTGTCCTCGCTGGCCTCCAGCGTGGCGGTGCTGACCGCCGACGAGCGCGAGCTGGGCGTGGTGCTGGTCGACATGGGCGCCGGCACTACCGACATCGCCGTGTTCGTGCAGGGCGCGATCTGCCACACGGCCTCGCTGCCGATCGCCGGCGACCACGTGACCAACGACATCGCGCACATGCTGCGCACGCCGACCCCGGAAGCCGAGCAGATCAAGGTGCGCTATGCCTGCGCCCTGGCCCAGCTGGCCACCGCCGAGGAGAGCATCCAGGTGCCGTCGGTGGGTGATCGTCCGCCGCGCCGCATGCCGCGCCACTCGCTGGCGCAGGCCGTGCAGGGCCGTTACGAGGAGATCTTCGAGATGGTGCAGGCCGAACTGCGCCGCTCCGGCTTCGAGGAACTGGTGCGCGCCGGCATGGTGCTGACCGGAGGCGCGTCGAAGATGGAAGGCGTGGTCGAACTGGCCGAGGAAATGCTGCAGATGCCGGTGCGCGTGGGCATCCCGCAGCACGTCACCGGCCTGGGCGAAGTGGTCGGCAACCCGGTGCACGCCACCGGCGTGGGCCTGCTGCTGATGGGCAGCCAGATCGAGCACCCGCGGCGGCCGTCGCTGCCGACCGGGCGCGCTGGAAGCATGTTCAAGAAACTCAAGACCTGGTTCCGCGGCGAGTTCTGACGCGGAACCCGCAATACCCGGGTCACCCCGGTGCAACACCCGCAGTACCCGCATCACAACGCAGCAACGCACTACACAACCCACACAGCCGCAACGGCAACATGACACGCGAAGGCAGGAGGCCCGACCGTCCATGCCACCGACAAGCGGATACAACGAGGACACGGACATGGCGCATTTTGAACTGATCGAAAAGATGGCACCCAATGCGGTGATCAAGGTGGTTGGCGTGGGCGGCGGCGGCGGCAACGCCGTGGCGCACATGGTCAACTCGGCGGTGGATGGCGTGGAATTCATCACCGCCAACACCGACTCGCAGGCCATCAAGAATTGCGGTGCCAAGCTGCAGCTGCAGCTGGGTACCAACGTGACCAAGGGCCTGGGCGCAGGCGCGAACCCGGAAGTCGGCCGCCAGGCCGCGCTGGAAGACCGTGAGCGCATCATGGACGCGCTGCAGGGCGCGGACATGGTGTTCATCACCGCCGGCATGGGTGGCGGCACCGGCACCGGCGCTGCGCCGGTGGTGGCACAGCTGGCCAAGGAAATGGGCATCCTGACCGTGGCCGTGGTCACCAAGCCGTTCCCGTTCGAAGGCCGTCGCCGCATGCAGGTGGCGCTGAAGGGCATCGAGGAACTGAGCCAGCACTGCGACTCGCTGATCACCATCCCGAACGAGAAGCTGATCACCGTGCTGGGTCGCAACGCGACCATGATCCAGGCCTTCCGTGCGGCCAACGACGTGCTGCAGGGCGCCGTGCAGGGCATCGCCGACCTGATCGTGCGTCCGGGCCTGATCAACGTCGACTTCGCCGACGTGCGCACCGTCATGTCCGAAATGGGCCTGGCGATGATGGGTACCGGCACCGCCCGTGGCGATGACCGTGCCCAGGCCGCTGCCGAAGCCGCGATCCAGAACCCGCTGCTGGACGATGTGAACCTGGCCGGTGCCAACGGCATCCTGGTCAACATCACCGCCGGCGCCGACTTCACCATGGCCGAGTTCGACGAGATCGGCCGCACCATCGATGGCTTCGCTTCGGAAGACGCCACCGTGGTGGTCGGCACCGTGCTCGATCCGGACATGCAGGACGAAGTGCGCGTGACCGTGGTCGCCACCGGCCTGAACCGCGTTTCGGCCAGCAAGACCCAGCGTCCGGGCGAGCGCGCACCGATCAAGCTGGTCCGCAATGCCACGACCGGCCAGCCGGAGTTCGGCGACTTCGACAACGGCGGCGACGCCGTGTCCAAGGCCGTCGGCGGGATGGGCATGGGCATGGGCCTGCGTCGTGCCAGCAGCGACACCGCGGCGGCGTCCGCACCGTCGGCTCCGGCCGCATCGGCCCCGGCGGCGGCGGAACTGCCGAACGATTACCTGGACATCCCGGCCTTCCTGCGCCGCCAGGCGGACTAAGCGGGGCGGCCCGGGGTTGTCCTCCCCGGGTTGCGCCACCATGTCCTGAAAACGCGGGCGCCGGGCCAGGATGGGCCCGGCCGCCCTGCTTCACGCGCTTTCCAGCGGCGTGCCGGTGGGTCCTGCCGGTGGCTGCCACTGGCGTTTCAGCCAGGGTAGGGGAGTGCGCGTGTTAATCTAATGTGTCACTTCCGGTCCATCCCCCATGATCCAGCAACGCACCCTCAAGAACACGATCCGCGCCACCGGCGTTGGCCTGCACAGTGGTGACAAGGTCTACATGACCCTGCGCCCGGCACCGGTCAACCATGGCATCGTGTTCCGCCGCGTGGACCTGGACCCGGTGGTGGAGGTGCCGGCCAAGGCCGAACTGGTCACCGAAGTGACCCTGTGCACCGGCCTGACCTGCAACGACGCCAAGATCCAGACCGTCGAACACCTGATGTCGGCGCTGGCCGGCCTGGGTGTGGACAACATCATCGTCGAACTGTCCTCGGCCGAGCTGCCGATCATGGACGGTTCGGCCGGCCCGTTCGTGTTCCTGCTGCAGTCGGCAGGCATCGTCGAACAGGATGCGCCCAAGCGCTTCATCCGCGTGCTCAAGACCGTGGAAGTGACCGAGGGCGACAAGGTGGCCCGCTTCACCCCGTACGAGGGCTACAAGCTGGGCTTCACCATCCAGTTCGACCACCCGATGATCCCGGCCAAGCAGTCGCGCCAGGAAATCGAGTTCTCGACGCTGGCCTACACCAAGGAAATCTCCCGGGCGCGCACCTTCGGTTTCATGCGCGACCTGGAATACATGCGCGAGCGCAACCTGGGCCTGGGCGGTTCGATGGACAACGCCATCGTGCTGGACGAGTTCCGCGTGCTCAACGAAGACGGCCTGCGCTATGCGGACGAATTCGTGCGCCACAAGATTCTTGACGCAATCGGCGACCTCTACCTGGCCGGTGGCCAGGTGCTGGGCGCCTATGAGGGCTTCAAGTCCGGCCATGCGCTCAACAACAAGCTGGTGCGGGCCCTGATGGCCGACGCCAGCGCTTGGGAATGGGTCACCTTCGACTCGCCGGCCACCCCGGATCCGGTTGAATACGCCACCCCGGCCTACGCCTGATTCCGTAGATCATTGAATTTAAAGATAAAAACGCCGCCTCTCCGGGCGGCGTTGTTGTTTCTGGCGTCGTCGACGCATTCAGCGCGCTTGGACCGTGTCAAGCCCGGTTCGAGATCACGGTTTTGTGAACCTGTTGGATCGGAAGCCTGAATTTAACGAAGTTTTAACTCCAATCTAACGACAGGCCCCCGGATGGCCGCTAGGATGCGACCCGGCCCCCGAAATGTTTCACGCCGTGGTGACACGCGCGACGGGGAGCGGAGCCGGATGCTCCGTTGCCATCAGGACCGCTTCTTCGGCTTCGAGGGAACGTCCTGCAGGCAAGCCAAGGCGTCGCGTAGCCCTTTGTGCGTGGCGGCTGAAACTGCGTGGGGGCCATTCCGGTTGTCGATCGCTGGGGAGCGTGAGGGAGTGGTGGACGCAGTCTTGATGGTCACCCTGGTGGCCTTCAGCCCGATGGAACGGGCCGCGTCGAGCAACTGGGCTTCGGCAAGCCGCAACTTGGCATGCCAGACCGGCGATTCGACGAGAAAAACGAGGTGTTCCCCGTCCACATTGGCCAGCCGGCAGCGGCTGCGCAGAGGTGGCGGCAACTGGGGGCGCAACTGCCGGTCCAGCGCGTCGAGCCACAAGGCCCGACGCAGCGGGTTCCCGCTTTTGTCCGCCATTACCGCATCCAGCGCCGGTTTCGGCACTGACGCGGGGCGAACGCTGGATTTCGGCTCAGACATGAAAACTCACTGATGGCATTCAAAAAGATCGTAATCAAAACGCGTGAAGGACAGGCCAAGGCGTCGCCGATCACGCGTTTGCGGTTCTATTTCGAGGACCGCCCCCGCGCCCTGCTGGGCAGCGTGCTCGGGGTAGGCTGCATTATCGGCCTTGCCGGCGGCATTGGCGCCAGTGCGCTGAATGATTCGCGCCTGCAGGCCAAGGTCGAGCGCCAGGATGCGGAGCTGGCCAAGGTCAAGCGCGATGCGCAGACCCAGGTCAACGCGCTGGCCGCCCGCCTCGGCGAGCTGCAGGCGCAGGCCACCCGCCTGAACGCCCTTGGCGAACGGCTGACCCAGATGGGCAAGCTGGAAGATGGCGAGTTCGACTTCAACGAGACCCCCGGCCTCGGTGATGGCGACGCCGGCGGCCCGACCAGCGACATCCCGGTCAAGGACGTCAACGCCGACTTACAGGTGCTGGAGCAGCGCTTCGCTGCTTCAGGCCGCCAGTTGTCGGTGATGGAATCGCTGATGTTCGACCACCAGCTGCAGCAGAACGCCGTGCCCTCGCGCATGCCGATCCGCAACAGCTACGTGACCTCCGGTTTCGGCACCCGCGCCGACCCGTTCGGCCGCGGCGCCGCCACCCACAAGGGCATGGACTTCCACGCCAAGGTCGGTGATCCGGTGATGGCCGTGGCCGAGGGCGTGGTCAGCTTCGCCGGTGTGAAGGGCGGCTACGGCAATGTCGTCGATGTCGACCACGGTAACGGCTACGTCACCCGCTACGCGCACAATTCGCGCCTGGTGGTGAAGGCCGGTGACCTGGTCCGTGCCGGCCAGGAAGTGGCCAAGGCCGGTTCCACCGGCCGTTCGACCGGTGCCCACGTGCACTTCGAGGTGTGGGAGAACGGCAACGTGGTCAACCCGCGCAAGTTCCTCGGAGACGGCGGCAACACGCCGGTCGGCCGCATCAGCCGCGGCTGATTCCCGGGCCGGATTCGGTTGATCTGGTAGTGCCGGCCGCTGGCCGGCAACCTCATGATCTGCGGCGGCATCGCGTACCCGGCCAGCGGCCGGCATTACCGGCAAGGTTCGGATGCCATTGCCGCCAAAGGGTTGAAACCCCTCGCGCCCGTCCCAAGCTACAATGGGTGTTGCCATCGACAGGGCGCCAGGCGCCCTGTTTCGTTTGCGGCGGACGGATCCCCAGGGGGAGGCCGGGCGTCGTGTCCATCCAACCCGGTTCCTTCAATGATCAACAGCCTGCTTACCCGCGTATTTGGCAGTCGTAACGAACGACAGCTGCGCCAGCTCAACCGCATCGTCGCCAAGATCAATGCGCTGGAGCCGGAGATCGAGAAGCTGTCCGACGAGCAGCTTCAGGCCAAGACGCCGGAGTTCAAGCAGCGCATCGCTGGCGGTGAAGCCCTGGACAAGGTGCTGCCGGAAGCGTTCGCGGTCTGCCGCGAAGCCGGCCGCCGCGTGCTGGGCATGCGCCATTACGACGTGCAGCTGATCGGCGGCATGGTGCTTCACCTGGGCAAGATCGCAGAAATGCGCACCGGTGAAGGCAAGACCCTGGTGGCGACCCTGCCGGTGTACCTCAATGCACTGGAAGGCAAGGGCGTGCACGTGGTCACCGTGAACGACTACCTGGCTCGTCGCGACGCCGCGCAGATGGGCAAGCTGTACAACTGGCTGGGCCTGAGCGTGGGCGTGGTGTACCCGGGCATGCCGCACAGCGACAAGCGCGAAGCCTACGCAGCTGACATCACCTACGGCACCAACAACGAATTCGGTTTCGACTACCTGCGCGACAACATGGCGCTGTCCAAGGCCGATCGCTACCAGCGCGGCCTGCACTACGCCATCGTCGACGAAGTCGACTCCATCCTGATCGACGAGGCGCGTACCCCGCTGATCATCTCCGGCCCGGCCGATGATTCCCCGGAGCTGTACATCCGCGTCAACCGCGTCGTGCCGCACCTGGTCAAGCAGGAAGCGGAAGACGGCGAGGGCGACTTCTGGGTCGACGAGAAGGGCAAGCAGGTGCACCTGTCCGAAGCGGGCATGGAGCACGCCGAGCAGCTGCTGGTGGAAGCCGGCATCCTCGACGGCGAGACCGAAGGCCTGTACGCGGCGCAGAACCTGACCGTGGTCCACCACCTCAACGCCGCCCTGCGCGCGCACGCGATCTACCAGCGTGACGTGGACTACATCGTGCGCGACGGCGAAGTGGTCATCGTCGATGAATTCACCGGCCGCACCCTGGCCGGCCGCCGCTGGTCCGATGGCCTGCACCAGGCGGTGGAAGCGAAGGAAGGCGTGCCGGTCCAGCGCGAGAACCAGACGCTGGCGAGCATCACCTTCCAGAACCTGTTCCGCATGTACAAGAAGCTGTCCGGCATGACCGGTACGGCCGATACCGAAGCATTCGAGTTCCAGAGCATCTACGGCCTGGAAGTGGTGGTGATCCCGACCAACCGCCCGACCATCCGCAAGGACAGCCCGGACCAGGTGTTCCTCAACCGCAAGGGCAAGTTCAATGCGGTGCTGGCCGACATCGAAGAGTGCGCCAAGCGCGGCCAGCCGGTGCTGGTGGGTACCACCTCGATCGAAACCTCGGAAATGCTGTCCGAGCACCTGAGCAAGGCGGGCGTGAAGCACGAGGTGCTCAATGCCAAGCAGCACGACCGCGAAGCGACCATCGTCGCCAACGCCGGCCGTCCGGGCGCAGTGACCATCGCCACCAACATGGCTGGCCGCGGTACCGACATCGTGCTGGGCGGTTCGCTGGAAGCCGAGATCCACGCCCTGGGCGAGGACGCGACTGACGAGCAGAAGGCGGCGGTCAAGGCCGAATGGCAGAAGCGCCACGAGGCAGTGAAGGCGGCCGGCGGCCTGCACATCGTCGGTACCGAGCGCCACGAATCGCGTCGTATCGACAACCAGCTGCGCGGCCGTTCGGGCCGCCAGGGTGACCCGGGTTCGTCCCGCTTCTACCTGTCGCTGGAAGACAACCTGATGCGCATCTTCGCTTCCGACTGGGTGCAGAAGGCCATGCGCATGATGGGCATGAAGGAAGACGACGTCATCGAGGACCGCCTGGTCAGCCGCCAGATCGAAAAGGCGCAGCGCAAGGTCGAGGCCCACAACTTCGACATCCGCAAGAACCTGCTGGACTTCGACGATGTCAACAACGACCAGCGCAAGGTGATCTACGCCCAGCGCGACGAGCTGCTGGACGCCGAGTCGGTGAAGGCCAACGTCGACGGCATCCGCGACGACGTGATCTTCGACACCGTGGCGCGCTTCGTGCCGCCGAACTCGATCGACGAGCAGTGGGACCTGCGTGGCCTGGAAGCGACCCTGGAGTCGGACTTCGGCCTGCAGATGTCGCTGACCGACCTGGTCAAGGCGCATGAGGAACTGGACGCGGAGGCCATCGCCGCCAAGGTCCAGGAGCGCGTCAACCAGCACTTCGCCGAGAAGGAAGCCGGCCTGGGCGAAGAGACCATGCGCGCGCTGGAGAAGCACGTGATGCTGACCGTGCTGGACCAGAGCTGGAAGGAGCACCTGGCACGCATGGATTACCTGCGCCAGGGCATCTATCTGCGAGGTTACGCGCAGAAGCAGCCGAAGCAGGAATACAAGAAGGAAGCCTTCGAGCTGTTCTCGGACATGCTGGAGAACGTCAAGCGCGAAGTGGTGACCCTGTTGGCCCGCGTGCGCATCCGCAGCGACGAGGAAGTGCAGGCGCTGGAAGCGGCCGAGCGCCAGCAGGCGCAGGCACGCCTGAGCCAGTCGCAGTTCCAGCACCAGGATGCCGGCGGTTACAGCGCCGACGAGGAAGCCGCGCAGGTGGAAGCCGCCCAGCAGGGCGTGGCCACGCTGCAGCGCGACGAGCCGAAGATCGGCCGCAATGATCCGTGCCCGTGCGGCAGTGGCAAGAAGTACAAGCACTGCCACGGCCAGCTGAGCTGACCCCGGAAGGCCCCGCGCAAGCGGGGCCTTCTGCTTTGGCGCGGGCAATCCGGCGCGGATTCGTGATTGCGCTGGTCGCCCTGTTCTGGGCATGCTGCCCCCATGGTTTCCCCCACCCGATCGATCCACGTTGTCGCTGCCGTCATCACCGACGCCCGCGGCCGCGTGCTGCTCAACCGCCGTACCGAGAACCGCGACATGGCCGGCCTGTGGGAATTCCCCGGCGGCAAGCGCGAATCCGGCGAGACCTCCGAACAGGCGCTGGTGCGTGAACTGCGCGAGGAGCTGGGCATCGAGGCCGATGTCGGGCCGTGGCTGATGGACGTGCCGCAGCGCTACCCCGACAAGCACCTGACCCTGGAAGTGCGCCATGTGCGCAGCTGGAAGGGCACCCCGCGTGGCCGCGAGGGCCAGGCGATCACCTGGGTGGCGCAGGACAAGCTGGGCCGCTACTCGATGCCGCCGGCCGACCTGCCGGTGGTGGCCGCCTTGCGCCAACCGGACCGCTACCTGATCACCCCGGCACCGGCCGATGATGCCAGCGGCGTGCAGCACTGGCATGACTGCCTGCAGCGCGCGGTCGCGGCGGGCCAGCAGCGCATCCAGCTGCGCCTGCCGCCGGAACACCCGCAACGGCAGTCGATGATCGAACAGGCCGTGCGCGCGCATCGTCGCGGCGTGCAGTGGCTGCTGAACCGCGATATCGCGCTGGCACGCTCACTGGGCGTGGGGGTGCACCTGGGCAGCGAGCAGCTGCGGGACCTGCAGGAACGGCCCTTGCCGGAGGGGCAGCTGGTCGCCGCGTCCTGCCATGACCTGGACCAGCTGCAGGCGGCGCAGCGGCTGGGCTGCGACTTCGCAGTGCTCGGCCCGGTGCAGGCCACGGCCAGCCACCCCGGGGCAGCGCCGCTGGGCTGGGAGGCCTTCGCCGCACTGCGTGCGCAGGTGTCGCTGCCGATCTACGCCCTGGGCGGCATGGCCGCGGGACACATCACCGAAGCCCGCCGCCATGGTGGGCAGGGGATCGCCGCCATCCGCGGGCTGTGGCCAACGTAACGCCGCGCACGCGGGGTCAGATCCCTGCGCAGCAGGCCTCTGACCCCATGGCCGAGATCCGGGGTCAGAGCCCTTCCGCTGGAAAGGATCCAGCCCCGTCCGATCACAACGTGATCCAGAAACATCCGTATTGCCGCCGCAACCCCAGCACGGTCGAAGCGCGCGACACGCTGCCGGGCAGCGTCTGTTCCAGGCGCAGGCCGATCGGATGGCGCGCCGGCGGCGGCTCGGGGTCGGATTCCTGCGCCGCAGCGCTCTGACCGTCCTCCTGCGAGGCCGCCAGCCCCTGTGACGGATACACCGGCACCACGTCCACCAGCGGCCGCCGCGCCAACGATTCCAACTGGCCGAGGATGCGCTGTGCGCCCACGTCGGAAACCGCGCCCCACAGGTACAGGGAGGACAGCCGGTTCACATCGTTGCTGACGATGCCGGTACGCAGCGCCTCCACCAGTTCGCTCAGCCGCCGCGGGCAGCGCGCACCCAGGGTGTCGCGCGGCGGGGTGTTGCCGGCGGGCGCGGGCGGTGGCAATCGTGATCGGGCGCCGACGCTGTCGCAGGGCCGGTCGGTATACACGCTCTGGCCCTGCGCATCGGTGCAGCGGTTCAAGCGCGTGGACTGCGCATGGACAACGCTCGATGCCGAGCACAACGACAGCAGCAACAGCAGGAAGGAAAGCCGGTTCATCGCCGCAGGGTAGCGCCGATCGTGGCCAGATGGCGTGCTTTCAGCCGTGCAGCAGCTTCAACACCGACGTGGTCGGCTTGGCCAGGTTCAAGGTGTAGAAGTGCAGGCCCGGCGCGCCGCCCTCGACCAGGCGTTGGCACAGCCTGGCCACCACTTCGGTACCGAACGCGCGCACCGATTCGGCGTCATCGCCATAGGCCTGCATCTTGCGGCTGATCCAGCGCGGAATTTCCGCACCGCACTGTTCGGAAAAGCGGCGCAGCTGGCTGAAGTTGGCGATCGGCATGATGCCGGGCGTGATCGGCACCTGCACGCCGAGCCGGCGCACGGCATCGACGAAATGGAAATACGCATCCGGGTTGTAGAAATACTGGGTGATCGCCGCGTCGGCGCCGGCATCGATCTTGGCCTTGAAGTGCTTCAGGTCGGCCAGTGCATCGGAGGCCTGTGGGTGGGTCTCCGGGTAGGCGCCGACCTCGATGCGGAAGGCATCGCCGTGCTCGGCGCGGATGAACTCGATCAGCTCGGCGGCATAGCGCATGTCGCCGGGGAAGCCCATGCCGGAGGGCAGGTCGCCACGCAGCGCGACCAGGCGATGGCAGCCGATGGCGCGGTACAGCTTGAGCAGTTCGCGGATTTCCTGGCGGGTGCCGCCGACGCAGGACAGATGCGGTGCCGCCTCGAAGCCGTGGTGCTGGTTGAGGTGGCGCACGGTCTCGGAGGTGTAGCTGAGGGTCGAGCCACCGGCACCGAAGGTACAGGACACGTACTCGGGGCTGTAGTCCTTCAGCCTGGCCGCGGCGCGGTCCAGCTGGCTGCGCTGTTCGTCGGTCTTGGGCGGATAGAACTCGAAGCTGATGGCAGTCATGGCACGGGCGGCGGCGGCGGGTGCGGATCAGTATATCGCTTCATCAAGATGGATGTGCTATGGCGGTGTGAGGGCGGCTCGTCCGGGGCACGCGACCGTTCGCGGCGGCGACCGGCCGTTGCTCCGGAATCACAACCGGCGGCCTTGCGCCGGCGCCACGCTGTTCCCATCCCGGCAGCACCCACCCGACGAAGGAGCAGACGATGAAGATCTTGCTGGCACTCTGGTACGCAATGAACGCCCTGGCCCGGCTGGCGATGATCGGCATGGCGATGGCCGTGCTGGGCTCAGGTTCCGCACATGCCGCCACCGGCGCGAGCGCTGGCAAGGTGCAGGTCGAGGTGGTCGGCAAGGGCCGCCCGCTGCTGATGATCCCCGGTCTCAACAGCAGCGCCGAGGTCTGGCGCGGGACCTGCCGGGCCCTCAAGGATGTGCAGTGCCACCTGGTACAGCTGCCGGGGTTTGCCGGCGCCGCGCCGGCAGACCCGCGGCCGGCGGATTTCCTTCCGGCCATGCGCGACCAGCTGCTGGCCTATGTGCATGACCAGAAGCTGGACCATCCGGCGGTGATCGGCCACAGCCTGGGGGGCCTGTTGGGCCTGCAGATGGCGCAGGCCGAGCCGACGGCGGTCAGCGCACTGGTGGTGGTCGATGCACTGCCGTTCCTGCCTGCGGCGCGTGACCCGAGTGCCACGGCGGACAGCGTGCGGCCAATGGCTGCCCAGCTGCGCAAGGGCATGCTGGCCGCGGACGCAGTGCAATGGCAGGCGCAGCTGAAGGCCGGCCTGCCGGGCCTGACCCGCGATACGCAGCGCCAGGCCGAACTGGGTCGTTGGGGCGACTCCAGCGACCGCCAGACCACGGCCGATGCCATGCATGCGGTCATGACCACCGACCTTCGCGACAGCATTGCGTCGATCACCGCACCGACACTGGTGCTCGGCAGCTGGGCCGGCTACCAGCCGATGGGCGGCACCGAGGAAAGCACCCGTGCCGTCTTCCAGGCCCAGTACGCGAAGCTGCAGGGCGTGCAGATCGCGATGAGCGCGCAGGGTTTCCATTTCCTGATGTGGGATGATCCGCGCTGGCTGCACGGGCAGGTGCAGGCCTTCCTCGACCGCCACCCCTGAGTTTCACCACGCCTCGGAATGGACATGCCGGCTTCCTCCTCGACGGTACGCTTCTGGCTGCTCAATGCACTGGTATGGGCGCTTTATGGCGCCGCGGGACTTGGCTTGCGGCATGCCTATCTCGCCGACGCCGGAAGTGCGGGTGCATTGATCACGGTCGGCCTGGCGCTGACCCTGTTCGCGTGCAGCGGCGGCATCCGCGCCCTGGCCCTGCGCGCCGGCTGGTGGTCGCGCGGGACCGCCGGGTTGCTGCTGCGGCTGGCGCTGTCGGTGGGCGTAGGCGCTGCGTTGGCACAGTTGCTGGTGAACATCACATTGCACGCAGCGCTGGCCTGGGGATGGGTGGACATCGGTCGCCAGGTGGCCGACTTCAGCCCCAAGGCGCTGCTGCTCTACTGGTACACCACCGCGGTGATGCTGGCACTGTGGACCGCGCTCTGGGCAAGCCTGCACAGCCTTCGCCGCGTACGCGGCGCCGAACTGGCACGCCTGCGCGCCGAAGCCGAACGCAGTGCGCTGGAACGTGACGCGCTGCGTGCGCGGCTCAATCCGCACTTCATGTTCAATGCGCTGAACAACCTGCGCGCGCTGATCCTGGAAGATCCCGAGCGTGCGCGCGACATGGTCACGCGGCTGTCGCGCACGCTGCGCCAGGCGCTGGCGCACAACCGCAGTGAGCAGGTGACGTTGGCCGAGGAACTGGCGGTGGTCGACGATTACCTGGCCATCGAGGCGGTCCATTTCGAACAGCGCCTGCAGGTGCGGCAGCAGATCGATGCCGATGCCACGCAGGCGCAGCTGCCGGCGATGGCGTTGCAGTTGCTGGTGGAGAACGCGATCAAGCACGGTATCGCCAGCCGCCCCGGCGGCGGCGAGGTACAGATCCGCGCCACGCTGGACAATGACGTGCTGCGGTTGCAGGTGGAGAATCCACGTGCAACCGGCAGCGAAACCGCCCATGGCCATGGCGTCGGCCTGGCCTACCTGCGTGCGCAGCTGGGCACGCGTGGCCGATTCGTGCTGCAGCCGGTCGGTGACCGCATGCAGGCCCTGCTGGAGATTCCACAATGAGTGGCATGCTGCGCGTGTTGATCGTGGATGATGCGCGGCTGGCGCGGCAGGAACTGCGTACGCTGTTGTCGGCGCTGCCGTGGGTTCAGTGCGTCGGCGAGGCCGACGACGTGCCCGCCGCACGCGAGGCGATCGCCGCGCTGGCGCCGGACCTGGTGCTGCTGGACGTGCAGATGCCTTCCGGCAGCGGCTTCGACGTGCTGGAGGGCCTGGAGACAGTGCCGGCGGTGGTCTTCGTCACCGCCTATGACACCTACGCGGTGCGCGCGTTCCAGGCCAACGCGCTGGACTATCTGGTGAAGCCGGTGGAGGCACCGCGCCTGTTGGAAGCACTGGAGCGCGCGCGCGAGCGCAACGTAGGGGCGAGCGGGGCGCCGGCACTGCGCAGCACGCTGGCTGCGCAGGACCAGGTGTTCGTGCGCGAGGGCGAACGCTGCTGGTTCGTGGCGGTGTCCGAGATCCGCAGGCTGGTGGTGGACGGCAACTACACGCGGCTGTGGTTCCGCGACCAGAACGCGTTGCTGACCCGCAGCCTGAGCGCGCTGGAGGCTCGCCTGCCGCAGGAGCTGTTCTTCCGTGCCAACCGCAACACGCTGGTCAATCTGCGCCGTATCCGCGGCATAGCGCCCAGCATCGGCGATGGCTACGACCTGACGCTGGAGGATGGCAGCGAGGTGGAGGTGTCGCGGCGGCAGGCGCGGGAGCTGCGCGAGCGGATGGCGCTGTAGGCGCTGCCAGCGGTTACCCTGTGCAGCGGATTCCCAGATCACGCCGCGCCATGTCCATCGTCCTCACCGATTTCGCCCGTCCCCGCCTGTTCCCGCGCGTACCGCGTGGCAACACGATCCAGGACTGCACTGCCGAACAGTTCGAGGCGCACCTCAACGCGCACGCGCCGCTGAAGGTGCTGGACGGCTATGCACCGTTCTGCAAACTGTTCGTCTACGAGAACTGGACCAGCACGCGCTGCCTGACCGTGCCGATCACCGAGGCCAACCGCCCTCTGCTGCGCAGTGGTTACGAGGCACGCAATCGCGACGAACTGCCGGTGCTGGTGCGCTGGTTCGAGGGCGTGGAGTCGCCGCGTGCGAACTACCTGGTGGTGATCCTGTACAGCGCCGGGCAGCTGGCCAAGGAAGGCTCGCCGATCGAGGCCGACTGGGGCATCGTCGGCTGCATCTATACCGCCGAACCGGAAGAGGTGCCGATGGCGCCGATCACGATGATGCGCAATGCGCTGGGCGTGGAAGAGGGCGGTTCCGGCGTACCACTGGACCGCGAGGCCTACCGGCGCTCGGTCGCGTTCTGGGAGAACAACGCCAACTGGCGGCCCTGAGCGGCATTGGTCATCCACGCATCGCGTGAATGTACGGGCCGCAGTGAGCCACGCCATGCGTGGCTGCCTGGCTTTCAGGCAGCTTTCCACTCCCACCACGGGTAGTGGTACTCGCGGTCGATGGCCTGCCAATGCTGGCCGCAGTGCGTGCAGGCAACGTTGTGGCAATCGCCCCAACCGTCCTCGGCCGCCTGCAACGCAAGCAGCTGCATCTGCCCTTGTTCGATCAGGCGGCGCGGATCGAAGAACGGGTAGCCGGGATTGAGCGCGCACAGGCAGCCTGCGTGCGCCTGCCAGTACCGCAGCCGTTTCAGGGCCGCCCCCAGATGCGCCTGGTTGCTGATCAGCATGCCGCCGAAAGCGATGCCCTGGCAGCTGCGTTCGATCAGGTCCACATGCGCGGCCAATGCGTCCAGCGACGGTGCACTGAACAGTCGTGCGACGACGCGGGCGGCGTCGGTGATGCGCTCGGCGTCGCGCGACAGCAGGTCCTGCAGCAGCACATCGGCCTGCGCATCGCCCAGCCGCGGTATCGGGCGGGCAGTCCAGGGCCAGCGCATCAGCGTGCCTTGCCGATGGCGGCGAAGTGGCCAGCGGTCAGGCGCAGCAGGTCGGCCGGCGCCAGTTCCACTTCCAGGCCTCGGCGGCCGGCGCTGACATGCAGCGTGGGCAGCGCTTCGGCGCTGGCGTCCAGGAACGTGCGCAGGCGCTTCTTCTGCCCCAGTGGGCTGATGCCGCCGACCAGGTAGCCGGTCGCGCGCTGTGCGGCGTCGGCGGCGGCCATCTCGCACTTCTTGCAGCCGGCCGCTTCGGCCAGCGCCTTCAGGTCGAGCTGGCCGGCCACCGGCACGATCGCCACCAGCAGTTCGTGGGCCTCGGTACTGGCCAGCAGGGTCTTGAACACCTGGGCCGGGTCGAGGCCGAGCTTGTCGACGGCTTCGCCGCCATACGATTCGGCGTGGGCGTCGTGCACGTAGCTGCGCACGGTGTGGGCGATCTTCTCGCGCTTGAGCAGGTTGATGGCCGGAGTCATGCAGGCATCGTAGCGTGCGGCGGGGGCGTTGCCTTGACCGAGGCTGTTGTTGCCGCCCCGGGTGAGGATGCGCGGTGTCCGGCCGCACGCAAACGCAGAACGGGCGCCCGAAGGCGCCCGTTCCGTTCTTTGCATGCACCGGTAGTGCCGGCCGCTGGCCGGCACCCCGTAGGCATCAGTAGCGGTAGTGGTCCGGCTTGAACGGGCCTTCCACCGGCACGCCGATGTAGTCGGCCTGGTCCTGGGTCAGGGTGGTCAGCTTCACGCCGATCTTTTCCAGGTGCAGGCGGGCCACTTCCTCGTCCAGCTTCTTCGGCAGCAGGTAGACCTTCTTCTCGTAGCTGTCCTTGTTCGCCCACAGGTCGATCTGTGCCAGGGTCTGGTTGGCGAAGCTGTTGGACATCACGAAGCTCGGGTGGCCGGTGGCGCAGCCCAGGTTCACCAGGCGGCCTTCGGCCAGCAGGAAGATCGCATTGCCGTTCGGGAAGATGTACTTGTCCACCTGCGGCTTGATGTTGACGTGCTTGATGCCCGGGTAGGACACCAGTGCGTCGACCTGGATCTCGTTGTCGAAGTGGCCGATGTTGCAGACGATGGCCTGGTCCTTCATCGCGCTCAGGTGCTCGATGCGGATGATGTCGCGGTTGCCGGTGGTGGTGACGTACAGGTCGGCACGGCCCAGGGTCGATTCGATGGTGTTGACTTCGTAGCCTTCCATCGCCGCCTGCAGGGCGCAGATCGGGTCGATCTCGGTGACGATCACGCGCGCGCCGTAGGCACGCAGCGAGGCGGCGCAGCCCTTGCCGACGTCGCCATAGCCGCAGACCACGGCCACCTTGCCGGCCAGCATCACGTCCATCGCGCGCTTCAGGCCATCGGCCAGCGACTCGCGGCAGCCGTACAGGTTGTCGAACTTGCTCTTGGTGACCGAGTCGTTGACGTTGATCGCCGGGATCAGCAGGGTGCCGGCCTGGGCCAGCTGGTACAGGCGGTGCACGCCGGTGGTGGTCTCTTCGGAGACGCCCTTCCAGTCCTTGACCACGCGGCCCCAGTAACCCGGGCGCTCCTTGGCCACGCGCTTGAGCAGGTTCTTGATGACCTGTTCTTCGTGCGAGGACGAGGCGGTGTTGACCCAGTCGCTGCCGTTTTCCAGCTCGTAGCCCTTGTGGATCAGCAGGGTCACGTCACCGCCGTCGTCCACCACCAGCTCCGGGCCGGTCAGGGTGCCGTCGGCCAGGGTGAAGGTCAGCGCGTCCAGGGTGCAGTCCCAGTACTCTTCCAGGGTCTCGCCCTTCCAGGCGAACACCGGGGTGCCGGTGGCGGCAATGGCGGCAGCCGCGTGGTCCTGGGTCGAGAAGATGTTGCACGAGGCCCAGCGCACGTCGGCGCCGATGTCCTTCAGGGTCTCGATCAGCACCGCGGTCTGGATGGTCATGTGCAGCGAGCCGGTCACGCGCACGCCCTTCAGCGGCAGCTCGGCCTGGTACTTGCGGCGGATCGACATCAGGCCCGGCATCTCGTGCTCGGCGATGTCCAGTTCCTTGCGGCCCCAGTCGGCCAGCGTGATGTCGCGGATCTTGTAATCACCTTCGGTGGAGAAGGTCTTGGCAACAGCGTTCATTGATGTGCTCCGGTTGTGGGCGAGCGGGTGCTCGCATCTGGCCGGGCGCCGTTGTTACAAAGCCACCTTACCGAGCCTGGCCGGGCCTCGGGGGATCCGGTCGCAGCGCCCCTCGGCAGGGGAGAACCCCCATTATATCGCGGCCTCGCCATGACATCCGGATGACCCAACCATCGGCAGGTGGGCAAGCGTGCATGGGCTGTTAAGGTCGGTGTTTTCACGCATCACACAGGTGGAACGATGAGCATGCACGCGCGCCGTACGCGGCGCTGGACCGGCCTGGTCCTGTCGATGGGACTGCTGGCGGTGGCCCAGCTGGCATGGGCGCTGGCGCCGCAGCCTGCTGCAGCGCAGGCCCAGGGCGTCACCGGCTACGAACTGCCCTCGGCGGCGTTGCAGGCGGTGGTCGATGCGCCGCGCGCGCCGTCGCTGTTCCTGTCGCCGCGCCGCGACGTGGCCGCGATGATGCAGATGCCGTCGCTGCCGTCGATCCAGGTGGTGGCGCAACCGGAGTTGAAGCTGGCCGGCCTGCGCATCAACCCGCGCACGTTCTCCGACAGCCGCTTCAGCTTCGGCGAGAAGCTGTGGCTGATGAACGTGGCCGATGGCAGGGAACGGCCGATCAGCGGCCTGCCGGCCACGCTGTCGATCGCCAGCCTGATGTGGTCGCCGGACCAGAAGTGGCTCGCTTTCAACCAGGTCGACGCCACCAGCGGCGCCAACGAACTGTGGCTGGTGGACGTGGCCGCCGGCAGCGCCCGCCGCCTGGTTGCGGGCCTGAACACCGTCATCGGCAGTGGCTACCAGTGGTTGCCGGACAGTCGGGGGCTGGTGGTGTTCACCCGCCCGGCGAACCTGGGGCCCGCCCCGGCCGCCGACGGCATCCCGACCGGCCCGGCCGTGCAGCAGACCCGCCAGGACGGCGGCGTCGTGTCGATCCGGACCTACCAGGACCTGCTGAAGAACGAAGCCGATGCGCGCCAGTTCGACTACTACGCCACCACCCAGCCGGTGGAAGTCAGCCTGGACGGGCGCACCCGCGCGATCGGTGCGGCCGGCATCTTCATGGGCTTCTCGGTGTCGCCCGATGGCCGCTTCGTGCTGCGCCAGCCGGTGCAGCGCCCGTATTCCTATGTGGTGCCGGTGAGCAGCTTCCCGCGCCGCATCGAAGTGATCGACCGCGCCAGCGGCACGCTGGTGCACACCGTGGCGGTGCGGCCGCTGGTGGAAGGACTGCCGACCGGCAACGATGCCGAAGTGACCGGCGTGCGCGACATCAGCTGGCGGGGGGATGCCGATGCCACCCTGGTCTGGGCCGAAGCGCAGGATGGTGGCGACCCGAACAGGGACGCCAAGGTGCGCGACGCAGTGCTGATGCAGGCCGCGCCGTTCGACAAGCCGCCGGTGACGCTGGCCCAGCTGGGCAGCCGCCTGGCCGGCATCAGCTGGGGCCGCGGTGACCTGGCCGTGCTGACCGAATCGTGGTGGAAGACCCGCAGGACCAAGACCTGGCTGATCGCCCCGGACACTGCCAGCGCCGAACCGCGCCTGCTGTGGGATCGCGATGCGCAGGACCGCTACGCCGATCCGGGCCGGCCGCTGCTGGCCAGCGACGAGCGCGGCCGTTCGCTGCTGCAGACCAGCCCCGATGGCGGCAGCCTGTACCTGGCCGGCGCCGGCGCGTCGCCCGAAGGCGACCGTCCGTTCGTGGATCGCTTCGACCTCGCCACGGGCAAGGCGACGCGCCTGTTCCACTCGCAGGCGCCGAGCTATTCGCTGCCGGTGGCACTGCTGGACAACCAGGGCAGCTCGTTGCTGCTGAGCCGTGAGAGCCCGGACGAGCCGGCCAATTTCTTCGTGCAGTCGCTGGCCGATGCCAGCGCCGCGCCGCGCGCACTGACCCACTTCGCCCATCCGCTGCCGCAGCTGAAGGGCGTGCAGAAGGAACAGATCCGCTACAAGCGCAAGGACGGCGTCGACCTGACCGCGACCCTGCTGCTGCCGCCGGGCTACGACCCCAGGCGCGATGGTCCGCGCCCGCTGCTGATGTGGGCCTATCCGGGCGAGTTCAAGAGCGCGGCCGCGGCCAGCCAGGTCACCGATTCGCCGTACCGCTTCAATGCGATCAGTTACTGGGGCCCGCAGGCGTTCCTGGCCAAGGGCTACGTGGTGCTGGCCAGCCCGTCGATGCCGATCATCGGCGAGGGCGACAAGGAGCCGAACGATACCTATATCGAACAGCTGGTCGCCAACGCGCAGGCCGCGGTGGATGAGGTGGTGCGCCGTGGCGTGACCGATCGCGATCACATCGCCATTGGCGGCCACTCCTACGGTGCGTTCATGACGGCCAACCTGCTGGCACACACCCGCCTGTTCAAGGCCGGCATCGCACGCAGCGGCGCCTACAACCGCACGCTCACGCCGTTCGGCTTCCAGGCCGAGGAGCGCAACTACTGGCAGGCACAGGACGTCTACCAGAAGATGGCGCCGTTCAACTACGCCGACAGGATCAAGGATCCGATCCTCTTCATCCACGGCGTGGACGACAACAACTCCGGCACGTTCCCGATCCAGAGCGAGCGCATGTTCGCCGCGGTGAAGGGCCTGGGTGGCACCGCGCGGCTGGTGATGCTGCCCAACGAATCGCATGCCTACCGCGCACGCGAATCGATCATGACCATGCTGGCCGAGAGCGAGCGCTGGCTGGAGCAGACCATCGGCCCGGCCGCGCAGGGCACGGCGAAGAAGAAGCGCTGACCGGACCGGGTAGTGCCGGCCGCTGGCCGGCAACCTCATGGACCCACGCCACCTGAGGTTGCCGGCCGGCGGCCGGCACTACCAGATGAAACCATTTTTGCATCGCAGCACGACGCCCGATCTGGGATAGGCTTGGGGTCTGGATCCGTTGACCGAGGCCTGTGCGTCGCCGATGAACGAGTACCGCAGCAGCATCGAGTTTGCTTCTCCCGATCTTCCGCTTCGCGATGACGTGCGCCGGCTCGGCGCACTGGTCGGCGACCTGCTGGTCGAACAGGTATCGGCCGCGTTCCTCGATGATGTCGAGGACGTGCGCACCCGCGCCATCGCCCGCCGCGAGAACCAGGCGCCGTTGTCGGAGCTGGCCGAAGGGCTGGCCGGGCGTACGCCGCAGCAGGCCGAAACCATGGTGCGGGCGTTCAGCACCTACTTCCAGGTGGTCAACATCGCCGAGCGCGTGCATCGCATCCGCCGCCGCCGTGATTACCAGCGCGCGGGCACCACCGCGCCGCAGCCCGATGGCCTGCAGGATGCGCTGCAGCACCTGAAGGCGCAGGGCGTGACGCTGGACGAACTGGCGCAGTGGCTGCCGCGCATCGACATCGAGCCGGTGTTCACCGCGCATCCCACCGAAGCCGTGCGCCGTGCGTTGCTGGAGAAGGAGCAGCTGATGGTGGCCAGCCTGGTCGACAACCTCGACGGCCAGCGCACGCCGGGCGAGGCGGCCGCCGATGCCGCGCGCTTCCGCATGGCGCTGACCGCTTCGTGGCAGACCACCGACTCCTCGCCGGTGCGGCCCACCGTCGACGACGAGCGCGAGCACGTCGGCTTCTACCTGGTGCAGGTGCTGTACCGGGTGATTCCGGTGCTGTACGAATCGCTGCAGCAGGCGCTGCGTGATACCTACGGCGAGGAACTGCCGCTGCCGCGCCTGCTGCGCTTCGGTACCTGGGTGGGCGGCGACATGGACGGCAACCCGAACGTGGACGCGCACACCATCCGCAATACGCTGGATGCACAGCGGCAGGCGGTGCTCGGGCGCTACCAGAAGGAACTGCTGCAGCTGGCCAGCCTGCTCAGCCAGTCCACCGAGCGGGTGGGCGTGAGCGAGGCGCTGCAGGCGCGCGTGGCGCACTACCAGCAGCTGCTGCCGCAGGTGCAGTCGCGGCCGCGCCATGCGGACATGCCGTACCGCCTGCTCAACGACCGCATGCGCGCACGCCTGCAGGCCACGCTGGAGGATGGCGAAGGCGCCTATGCCGGCCCCGACGAACTGATCGACGACGTACAGCTGATCCTGGACAGCCTGCGCGCGAACCGCGGTGAACATGCCGGTGGCTTCGCTGTGCAACGCCTGCTGTGGCGGGTGAAGACCTTCGGCTTCCATCTGGCACGGCTGGACGTGCGCCAGGAATCGAGCGTGCATGCGCGCGCGCTGGCCGCAGTGCTGGGCGGCGACGCGGCGTGGGAGGGTCTGGATGCCTTGGGCCGCGCGCGCCTGCTGGCCCCGCATGCCAGCGGTGAGGCCCCGTTGCCGAAGGGCGACGACGAAGGCAACCGGCGCTTGGACGCCGTGTTCGCCGCACTGGCCGATGCGCGTGCGCGCCACGGTGGTGACGCGCTGGGCAGCTACATCATCTCGATGGCGCATGACCGCAGCGACGTGCTGGCGGTGCTGGCGCTGGCGCGCCGCGGCGGGCTGGTGGAAGGCAATGGATCAGTCCCGCTGGACATCGCGCCGCTGTTCGAGACGGTGGACGACCTCAAGCGCGGCACGGCGACCCTGCGTGACCTGCTGGCCGATCCGGTGTACCGCGCTCACCTGCGTGCGCGCGAGGACGTGCAGATGGTGATGCTCGGCTATTCGGACAGCAGCAAGGACGGTGGCATCGCCGCCTCGCGCTGGGGCCTGCAACGTGCGCAGGTGGAACTGCTGGAGGTGGCAGCCGAGGCGGGCATCCGCCTGACCTTCTTCCATGGCCGTGGCGGCTCGATCAGCCGCGGTGGCGGCAAGACCACGCATGCGGTCGATGCGTCGCCGCGCGGCAGCATCGATGGCCGCCTGCGGGTGACCGAGCAGGGCGAGGTGATCCACCGCAAGTACGGCATCCGTGCGCTGGCGCTGCGGTCGCTGGAACAGGCCACCGGTGCGGTGCTGCGCGCCAGCCTGCGCCCGCGTGCCGCCGAACCCCGCGAGGACGACTGGCGGCCGGTGATGGACGCGGTCGCCTCTGCCAGCAGCGAGGTGTATCGCGCCTTCGTTGGACAAGCCGGTTTCATGGATTACTTCCGTACCGCCACGCCGATCGACGTGATCGAGCGGATGACGCTGGGCTCGCGGCCGTCGCGCCGGCTCGGCCAGGATGCTGCGCTGGGCAACCTGCGTGCGATTCCGTGGGTGTTCGCCTGGAGCCAGGCGCGTGCCGTCATTCCGGGCTGGTACGGCGTGGGCAGCGGCCTGCAGGCGGCGGTCGATGCCGGCCACGAACAGACCCTGCGCGACATGGCGCGAGACTGGCCGTTTTTCCGCACCTTCCTGGACGACATCGCGATGGTGCTGTCCAAGGGCGATATCACCATCGCCGAGCAGTTCTCGCGGTTGTCGGGCGACCTGCACGGCCGGTTCTTCCCGCAGGTGCAGCGCGAACTGGAACTCACCCGGCACTGGCTGTTGGCGTTGATGGGCCAGCAGACGCTGCTGGACCACGATGCGCGTCTGGCATTGTCGATCCGCCTGCGCAATCCCTACGTCGACCCGATCAGCGTGCTGCAGGTGGACCTGCTGCAGCGCTGGCGGGCCAGCGGGCGCGAGGATGACGATCTGCTGCGCGCGCTGGTAGCGTGCGTGAACGGCGTTTCGCAGGGTGTGCAGAACACCGGCTGAGGTGTCGCGGTAGTGCCGGCCGCTGGCCGGCAACCTCATGATGTTTGCCGGCACGCACGAGGTTGCCGGCCAGCGGCCGGCACTACCTCATTCCTCCGGCGACGGCGGGTTCGACGCCAGCAGTTCAAGATGGCGCTGTTCCATTTCCTGGCGCAGCTGGCGGCGGATCTGCGCTGCGGCCTGGCGGCGTTTTTCGTCGGACGTTGCCGGCTGCAAGGGCGGGACGGGCGTCGGCCGGCCTTCCTCATCCACCGCCACCATGGTGAAGAAGCAGCTGTTGGCGTGGCGCACGCTGCGCTTGAGGATGTCCTCGGCCACCACCTTGATGCCGATCTCCATCGACGACGTGCCGGTGTAATTCACCGAGGCGAGGAAGGTGACCAGCTCGCCCACCGCGATGGGCTGGCGGAACATCACCTGGTCCACCGACAGGGTGACCACGTAGCTGCCGGCGTAACGGCTGGCGCAGGCGTAGGCGACCTGGTCGAGCAGCCGCAGGATGGCGCCGCCGTGGACCTTGCCGGAGAAATTGGCCATCTCCGGCGACATCAGCACGGTCATGGACAGCTGGTGGGTTTTCAGTTCGGTCGACATGCGGCGATTGTATCGGCAACCGGGTAGGGCCGGCCGCTGGCCGGCAACCGCGCGGTTGTTTCCGGAGACCATGAAAAAGCCGGCCAGCGGCCGGCTCTACCGGAAAAGAGAAGGGCCGCTTGCGCGGCCCTTCGTCTGTCTTACTTCAGCTTCGCATCGGCGCGCAGGGCGGCGGCGCGGTCGGTCTTCTCCCAGGAGAAGGCCGTGGCGTTGACGGTCTCGCCTTCGCCGTTGAGGTAGCTGAACTCCTTCGGCTTGCGGCCGAAGTGGCCATAGGCCGCGGTCTGCTGGTACATCGGGTGGATCAGGTCCAGCATCTTGATGATGCCGTACGGGCGCAGGTCGAAGTGCTTGCGGATCAGCTTCTCGATCTTGTCGTCGCTGATCTTGCCGGTGCCGAAGGTGGTCACCGAGATCGAGGTCGGCTCGGCCACGCCGATGGCGTAGGAGACCTGCACTTCGCAACGGTCGGCCAGGCCGGCGGCGACCACGTTCTTGGCGACGTAGCGGGCCGCGTAGGCCGCCGAACGGTCGACCTTGGACGGGTCCTTGCCGGAGAACGCGCCACCACCGTGACGGGCCCAGCCGCCGTAGGTGTCGACGATGATCTTGCGGCCGGTCAGGCCGCAGTCGCCCACCGGGCCGCCGATCTCGAACTTGCCGGTCGGGTTGATGTGGAACTTGGTGCCCTTGTGCAGCCACTTGGCCGGCAGCACCGGCTTGATGATCTCTTCGCGGACGGCCTCGATGAGGTCCTTCTGCTTGATGCCCGGGGCGTGCTGGGTCGACAGGACCACGGCGTCGATGGCCGAGACCACGCCGTTCTCATAGCGCAGGGTGACCTGGCTCTTGGCGTCCGGGCGCAGCCAGGACAGCGGCGAGTTCTTCTTCTTGCGGATCTTGGCCTGCTGCTCGACCAGGCGGTGCGACAGGTGGATCGCGGCCGGCATGTAGCTGTCGGTCTCGTTGGTGGCATAGCCGAACATCAGGCCCTGGTCGCCCGCGCCCATTTCTTCCGGCTTCTTGCGGTCCACGCCCTGGGCGATGTGCGGCGACTGCTTGCCGATCAGGTTCAGCACGCCGCAGGTGGCGCCGTCGAAGCCGACGTCGGAGCTGTCATAGCCGATGTCCGTGATGACCTTGCGGGTCAGCGCTTCCAGGTCGATCCAGGCGCTGGTGGTGATTTCACCGGCCACGATGGCAACGCCGGTCTTGACCATGGTCTCGCAGGCCACGCGGGCGCGCTGGTCCTGGGTCAGGATCGCGTCCAGCACCGCATCGGAGATCTGGTCGGCAACCTTGTCCGGATGGCCTTCGGAGACCGACTCGGAGGTGAAGAGATAGCTGGACATCAGGCGTAATATCCCTTGATTCGGATGGAAAGATGGGCGCGCATGATACACGGGGTGCGCCGCCTGTGCATTGTGAACCTGTACCGGTTGCCGGTGGTTAAGCCCGTGTCGGCCTGCAGGGCCTGTCCCAGCGGGATTGGGCCCCGGGCGCGGGGCCCAGTGTTCCACCAGCGTGACAGCGGGGCGGGGGCTGCCGGGGCCGGCCGCGCAGTTCGCGGGTCCGTCGGCAGGGTGGGGCGGGCGTCATCGTTCTGCCCCGAAACCGCCATCTGGCTGCCGCCTGGCGGGCGCAGGCTGTCGGCCAATCCGGCCGCCGGGCATCCGTGGATCCGCCATGCAGGAACTCGAACAGCGCCTCCAGCAACGTTTCCCCGACTGGTTCCACGGCCGTCGCGGCCAACTGGCGCGGCCGTTGCTGCGCAGCGTCGGCCGCTGGTCGCGGCTGGACCAGATCGAAGCCTTCCTGCAGCGCAGTGCGGGATTGCGCGGCTTCGGCTTCGTCGCCGCCGGCCTGGAATTCATCGGTGGCCAGTACCAGGTGGATCCGGCCGCGCTGGCCAGGATTCCGGCCACCGGCCGCCTGCTGATCGTCGCCAATCACCCTTCCGGAGCCCTGGATGCGCTGGCGCTGCTGGACGCGGTCGGCCGTATACGCCGCGACGTGCGGATCGTGGCCAATGACCTGCTGGGGGCGATCGCACCGCTGCAGGATCTGCTGCTGCCGGTGCGCATCCTCGGCGGCAAGGCGCAGCGCGGCAGCCTGCATGCGGTGGAGCAGGCGTTGGCCGCCGAGCAGTGCGTGATCGTGTTCCCGGCCGGCGAGGTCTCGCGCCTGTCGCTGCGCGGCATCCGCGATGGCCGCTGGCAGCGCGGGTTCGTCCGCTTTGCCCGCGCCGCCGGGGCACCGGTGCTGCCGGTACGGGTGGAGGCACGCAACTCGGCGCTGTTCTACGGCGCCTCGACCCTGTTCAAGCCGGCCGGTACCGCGCTGCTGGCACGTGAGATGTTCACCCGTCGTGGCCGCCCGCTGCGGCTGAGCATCGGCGAGCCGATGCAGCTGGGCAAGGGCGGTGACCCGGGCGCGCAGCTGCTGGCCGTGCGCCGTGCGCTGTACGCGCTGGGCCGCAACGGCGCGGCCGACCCTGCCGCTGCGTTCACCGGTCCCGAGCCGTTGGCGGCGCCGGTGCCGCCTTCGCGGGTCGCCGCCGGCATTGCCGCAGCGACCCAGCTGGGCCAGACCGCCGATGGCAAGCAGATCCTGCTGGCCACCTGCACCGCCGGTTCCCCGCTGCTGCTGGAGCTGGGCCGCCTGCGCGAGCTGACCTTCCGCCAGGTCGGCGAGGGCACCGGGCGCAGCCGCGACCTGGACGACTACGACCCACGGTATGAGCACATCGTGATCTGGGACGCGGCCGCGCAGCGCATCGCCGGTGCCTACCGGATCATGCGCGGTGCGCAGGCCCTGGCCCGGCACGGCCTGTCCGGGCTCTACAGCGCGTCCCTGTTCCGCTATTCCGACGATGCGATCACCCACATCGCCGAGGGCCTGGAACTGGGCCGCAGCTTCGTGGTGCCCGACTACTGGGGCAGCCGCAGCCTGGATTACCTGTGGCAGGGCATCGGCGCCTACCTGCAGTGCCGGCCCGGCATCCGCTACCTGTTCGGCGCCGTGTCGATCAGCGCGGCGCTGCCGCGCGAGGCACGCGAGCAGCTGGTGGCGTACTACCAGCGCTACTACAGCGGTAGCGCCGGGCTGGCCGAATCGAACCGCCCCTTCAAGTACTTCGCTGCGCCGCCAAGTTTCGGCGAGCTGGATGCAGGCGCAGCCTTCGATGTGCTCAAGGCCAACCTGGCCGCGCTCGGCACCGGCGTGCCGACGCTGTACCGGCAGTACACCGATCTGTGCGAACCCGGCGGCGCACGTTTCCTTGCGTTCGGCGTCGACCCGGACTTCAGCGATTCGATCGACGGCCTGATCGAAGTGGACCTGTGCGCGATCCGGCCAAACAAGCGCAAACGCTATCTGCGCGACGCGGGGACGCCGGCATGAGCACGCTGGCGAACCTGTCGCCGCACCGGCGCGCAGTGTTCGTCTCCGACGTGCATCTGGGTTCACGTCATTGCCATGCCACCGAGCTGGCACGGTTCCTGTCGCAGCTGCGCTGCGAACGGCTGTACCTGGTCGGCGACATCATCGACCTGTGGTGGATGGCGCATCGCCGCGCCAACTGGCGGCAGTCGCACAGCGACGTCATCCAGGCACTGCATGCGCTGCGCCGTGCCGGAACCGAGATCATCTACATTCCCGGCAACCACGACGCATCGCTGCGCCACGTCTGCGGGGTGATGCTGCCGGCCATGCAAGTGCGCCGCCGTGCCATCCACGTGACCGCCGATGGCCGCCGGTTGCTGGTCGCGCACGGCGACGAGTACGACGGCGTGACCCACTTCGGCGGCCTGCAGGAAAAGTTCGGCGACTGGCTGTACTACCGCATCCTGACCGGCAACCAGGCCTTGAATGCAGTGCGGCGGCGGCTGGGCATGCGCTACTGGTCGCTGTCGGAGTTCCTGAAGAAGCGCAGCGGGGCCGCTGAACGCTACATCGAGCGCTTCGTGCAGGCCGGGCTGGACGACGTGCGCCGGCGTGGCCTGGACGGCATCGTCTGTGGCCACATCCATCGTGCCGCACTGCTCGAACGCGATGGCCTGGTCTATGCCAACGATGGTGACTGGGTGGAGAGCCTGACCGCACTGGCCGAAGACCATGATGGCGCGCTGTGCCTGCTGGACCACAACGGCCAGACCCTGGCGGAACTGCCAGGCGCGCGCTTGTCGCAGGCAGCATGACCCGTTTCCGTAGCGTCGACTGTCGCGCGTAGCGCGTGGTTTCCGCAACCTGATGGAAGAGAAGTCGACTGGCAGTCGACTCTACAGAAGCGGTGACCGGGAGTGAGACGGCGCGCCCGCAAGCGGCTAGCATCAGGCCATGGATTCATTGACCCAGATCGTGCTCGGCGGCGCCGTCGCTGCTGCCATCGCTCCGCCCGGCCATCGCCGCGCGGCCCTGCTGGCCGGTGCCGCGCTTGGCACCCTGCCGGACCTCGACGCCCTGTGGCTCGGCTTCACCGCCGCCGACCCGGTGGTGAACATGATCGAGCACCGCAGCTTCAGCCATTCGCTGCTGGTGCTGCCCTGGGTGGCGGCGCTGGTCTGGTGGCTGTTCAAGCGCTTCGGCAACGGTCGGGTCGCACAGTCACCCGTGCGCTGGTTCTGGGCGATCCAGCTGGCGCTGATCACCCATCCCGTGCTCGATGCGTTCACCGTGTATGGCACGCAGCTGTGGTGGCCGTTGCGGCCACACCCGACCATGGGTTCCAGCGTCTTCATCATCGACCCGGGTTACACGGTGTGGCTGCTGCTGGGCTGCGTGCTGGCCTGGTTTGGCCGCGCCCGGCCGTGGGTGGGCAAGGTGCTGGGCGTGGCGCTGCTGATCAGCAGTGGCTACCTGGGCTGGGGCCTGATCGCCAAGGCGCAGGTCGACCGTGCCGCGCAGCAGAGCCTGGCCGCGATGGGCCTGGGCGATGCACCGCGCTTCTCGGTGCCGATGCCGTTCAACACCCTGCTGTGGCGGGTGGTGGCGATGACGCCCAACGGCTACGTGGTGGGTGATCGCTCGCTGGTGGCCGACCACGGACCGATGCGGTTCGAAGGCCATGCGTCCAACGTGCAGGCCTTGCGCGAAGCGGGAGACATCCCGGCGGTGCAGCAGCTGCAGTGGTTCAACCGTGGCTTCATGCGTGCACGGGTGGTGGACGGCCGGCTGGTGCTGAGTGACCTGCGCATGGGCCTGGAGCCGGACTACACCTTCAACTTCGTCGTGGCCGAGCAGGCCGACGGGCAGTGGCGGGCGATCGTTCCCGAGCAGGTACGGGTGGATTACCGCAGTCCGGCCGCGCGCGCCGACGCCGGTCGCCGGCTGGCCGCGATGTGGCAGCGGATCTGGCATGCGCCCGTAGCCGGTGCCGTTGAGTAGATCCACGCCATGCGTGGATGAAGGGACATCGACGGTGGCAGCCACGCATGGCATGGCTCTACTGCGTCGATCAGCGCCCGCAGCCGGTGCCGTTGAGTAGATCCACGCCATGCGTGGATGAAGGGACATCGGCGGTGGCAGCCACGCATGGCGTGGCTCTACTGTGTCGATCAGCGCCCGCAGCCGGTGCCGTTGAGTAGATCCACGCCATGCGAGGATGCGGGAGCATTAGTGCCGCGTCGGCTCAATACACCGTGGCGCGGCCCTGCACGAACGAATAGAAGAACACCGCATTGGGGTCGTTCTGCACCAGGCGGAACTCGCGGCGCATGCCTTCCACGGTTTCCTCGTCCACCGAGCCGGCCTGCAGCAGCTGGTCGGCCGCCGACAGCAGCAGTTGTTCCCAGAACGCGATCATCGTCTTGCGACGCGCCGGTTCGCGGTTGTCCAGGTGGATGGTCTTGATCTCGGTGTGCACGTCGCGGAAGCCGCCGGCCAGCAGCAGGTTGCCCAGCTTGGCACCGACGAACGGGTCGCCGCCGTGGTCGTACTGGAAGTCGTTGAAGGCCATCCAGTAGCGCCAGATGTGCGGCGAGTACGGGTCGAGCAGGAACGAGGCATTCATCACCTCGGTGATGTAGACCGGCGAACCCGGTGCCAGCACGCGGCGCACTTCGCTCAGCACCCGCGCTGGTGAAGGCACGTGTTCCAGCACCCAGCACAGGAACGCCGCGTCGAAGCTGCGTGCCTCGAACGGCAGCTCGCCGGCGTCGGCCTGCTGCAGGGTGTAGCGGTCGCTGCACCACGGCGTGCGCGCCAGGTTCTCGCGCGCGGTGGCCAGCTGCGTTTCGCTCAGGTCCACGCCGGTCACGTGCAGCTCGGGGAAGCGGCGCAGCAGGATCTCGGTCTGTGCACCGACGCCACTGCCGACTTCCAGCAGGCGCCGCGCGCCGCTGTAGTCGATCTGGCCGAAGATGCTCGATTCCAGCAGCCGGGCCTGGGTCATCAGGCGCTGCTGTTCGGTGCCGGAAAAGCCGTGCAGGTAAGTCGGGGAGGAAATCGGCGGGGTCATGGGGCGGGCTCTTGTAGCGTCGAGCATGCTCGACGGCTCTGGAAATTCAGTCGGGCAAGCTCGACTCGACGGCGTGGCAGTACGCTCAGGCAGCAGATGACAACGCCGGTTCCCCGGCGATCAGGCGGTCGAAGTATTCGGTGGTCAGCGCGATCTGGCTCTGCGGGTCTTCGGCGCGGTTGACCACTGCGCGGAAGGCGGCATTCTCCGGCCGGTCCTTGGCATACCAGCCCAGGTGCTTGCGTGCGATGCGCACGCCCTGCGGCTCGCCGTAGAACGCGTGCAGGGCATGCAGGTGGCCGAGCAGGATGTCGCGCACTTCCGCCAACGACGGCGGTGGCAGTTCCTCGCCGGTGGCCAGGTAGTGCGCGACTTCGCGGAAGATCCATGGCCGGCCCTGCGCGGAGCGGCCGATCATCACTGCATCCACCCCGGTCTGCTGCAGCACGTAGGCCGCCTTCTGCGGCGAATCGATATCGCCGTTGGCGATCACCGGAATGCGCAGTGCGGCCTTGATCTCGCCGATGGTGCCGTACTCGGCCTGGCCGGTGTAATGCTGGTCGCGGGTGCGGCCATGCACGGCCAGCGCGGCGATGCCGCTGTCCTCGGCGATGCGCGCGATCAGCGGGCCATTGCGATGGTCGCAGTCCCAGCCGGTGCGGATCTTCAGCGTGACCGGCACGTCCACCGCATTGACTACGGCGTCGAGGATGCGCGCCACCAGCTGCTCGTCGCGCATCAGCGCCGAACCGGCCCAGGCGTTGCACACCTTCTTGGCCGGGCAGCCCATGTTGATGTCGATGATCTGCGCGCCATGGTCCACGTTGTAGCGCGCGGCGTCGGCCAGCTGCTGCGGCTCGGTGCCGGCGATCTGCACGCTGATCGGCGCCGGCTCGCCGTCATGGTCCATGCGGTGGATCGACTTGCGCGTGGTCCAGAAGCGCGGGTCGCTGATGGTCATTTCCGAGGCGGCCAGCCCCGCGCCCAGCCGTTTGCACAGCAGGCGGAAGGGCTTGTCGGTGACGCCGGCCATGGGCGCCAGCACGACGTTGGGGGCGATGGTGTACGGGCCGATCTGCATGCGCCCATTGTAGGGCGCAAGCGGCGGCCCGACCGTGCCGGGCGCGGTCCGGTTCAGGCCGATCGGCACCGACCTCATGCCGTACCGGCATCAGCAGATGCTTGACGGTTGCTTCCGTCGCCCCAAGGGCCGCGCGATGGTGGGCGGCTAACCCAGGCGCTGCCAGGCCTGGTGGGCGCCCAGGGTGAAGGCCAGGCCCAGGACCAGGCAGGCCAGCGAGCTGACCACCCAGAAGCGCACGCCGTTGTAGCCGGGGCGGAACAGTGCCAGGCCGAAGCCCATCGTGGCGCGCAGCAGCAGCAAGGCACCGATGGCGGGCAGAACCCAGCGGCTGGCCGGCAGCGGCGAATGCCAGCCCGCGGCGGCCAGTGCGTACAGCGTCCAGGCCACCAGCATGGCCGTAATGCCGGCGGTCATCAGCGGCGGCCACCAGTGCCCGGCGTGTGCCAGCCGGACCACGCGCGGGCCGGCGCCGAAGTACCTGTACCACGCGGCGCCGAAGGCGATGCAGCCGATGTGCAGCAGGGCCGCGATGGCACTGCCGGCGGCCGCGACCAGCAACCAGGGGAATCCGTCCATGTCCTGCCCGTGCAAGGAAGCTGCGCCGATGGTGGGCGCAGGCCAGGGGACCGGCAATGCGACCGGCGGTCGCAGGAGCGGGGGATGGGCAAAAGAAAGGCCCGGGTGCCTGCGCCCCCGGGCCGTCTCATCCACGCGTGGGGTGGATCTACTTGGCTTCGGAATCGGCCGGGGTGAAGCGCGGCATCGCTGCAGCGGCGCCTTCCTTCTCGGTCGAACGACCGGCGAACTGGTTGGCGAAGCGTACGTGGCGGGCGAACGGTGCATCGGCCACCTGTGCCAGCGACGCAGCCAGCGCACCGTTGAAGGCATCACCGGCACCGGTGGTGTCGATGGCCTGCACCTGTTCGGCACCGACGCGGTAGTACGGCTGGGTGTCGCCGCGCAGGTTCTCGTCGGCGTGCGAGACGAACACGCCCACCGAACCCAGCGTCACCACCACGGTACCGTTGCCGACCAGCTTGCGGCACAGCGCGTGCAGGCTGGCGCCATCCAGCGCGGCGACGTCGTTGGCATCCACGCGCTCACCGACATGGCGGCCGAGCAGGGCGGCGAACTCGGTCTCGTTCGGGGTGATCACATCGGCCAGCTTGAGCAGGCCGATGGTCGAGGGCGCATCGGCCGGCGCGGTGTTGAGCACGGTGGTGACACCGGCCTCGCGGGCCGTGGCCAGCGCCGCTTCGATGGTCTGCACCGGCGATTCCAGCTGCACCAGCACCACCTTGGCACCGGTCAGCAGGGCCTGCTGCTGTTGCAGGAAATCGGTGCCCAGCGCGGCGTTGGCGCCCGGTCCGATCACGATCGTGTTGCGGCCACGCGCATCCACGTAGATGCCGGCGGTGCCGGTCGGCTCGCTGCTGGCCTCGGCGATCAGCGCGAAGCCATCCTGCGCAGCCAGTTCACGCGCAGTGGCGCCACCGGCGTCATCGCCCAAGGCGCACACGAAGTGCGTCTGGGCACCGGCGCGGCAGGCCGCCACGGCCTGGTTGAAGCCCTTGCCCCCGGGGCCGGTGCTGTAGCGGCCGGCAATGGTCGCACCCGGTGCCGGCAGCGACTCGCACCGCCACACGTGATCGACATTGAAGGAACCGACGACAACGACACTGCTGCTCATAGGAAATCTTTTCTCAACCAGGGGTTCAACTGAAGTGCGTGAGCACGCCGGCGATGGTCGCCGTCATGAAGGTGGCAATGGTACCGCCCAGCACCGCGCGCAGGCCGAACTTGGCCAGGTCGTGGCGACGTTCCGGGGCCAGGCCGCCGATGCCGCCGATCTGGATCGCGATCGAGCTGAAGTTGGCAAAGCCGCACAGTGCATAGGTGGCAATCAGGCGACCTTCGGCGGACAGGCTCACGCCGGGGATCTGGCCGTTCACGATCTGCGACAGCTCGGTGTAGGCGACGAACTCGTTGATCACGACCTTCTGGCCGATCAGCGAGCCGACGGTGGTGGCGTCGGCCCACGGCGTGCCGATCACCCAGGCGATCGGCGCCAGCACGTAGCCGAAGATGGTCGACAGGTTGGTCGGCTTGCCGATGGCAGCGGCCAGGCCGGTCACTTCGCCGAACCAGGTCAGCGGGGCGTTCAGCAGCGCGATCAGGGCGATGAAGGCCAGCAGCATCGCGCCGATGTTCAGCGCCAGCTTCAGGCCGTCGCCGGCACCGGCAGCGGCCGCATCGATGATGTTGCTGGAGGTCTTTTCGACTTCCATCTTCACCGTGCCGCGGGTCAGCGGGGTGCCGGTTTCCGGGATCAGCAGCTTGGCCACGACCAGGGTGGCCGGTGCGGCCATGATGCTCGCTGCCAGCAGGTGCTTGGCGTAGAAGGCCTGCTGCGCCGGGTCGCCACCGCCGAGCATGCCCACGTAGGCCGCCAGCACGCCGCCGGCGATGTGCGCCATGCCGCCGATCATCATGGTCAGCAGCTCGGACTGGGTCATCCTGGCGATGTACGGGCGCACGGTCAGCGGCGCCTCGGTCTGGCCGATGAAGACGCTGGCGCAGACGCTGGTGGTTTCCGCGCCGGACACGCGCATCACCTTGGTGATAGACCAGGCCATCACGCGCACGATCGCCTGCATGACGTTGAGGTGGTACATCACCCCCATCAGCGCCGAGAAGAAGATGATGGTCGGCAGCACCTGGAAGGCGAAGATGAAGCCGTAGTTCTTGGTGTCCATCAACGAGCCGAAGATGAAGCCCGAGCCCTCGTTGACGAAGCTGAGGATCTTGACGAAGCCCTTGCCCAGCGCATCGAACACGTCGCGCCCGCCCGGCACCAGGATCACCAGGGCCGCAAAGGCGATCTGCAGGGTGATACCGGTGGCAACCAGCTTCCAGTCAACTGCACGCTTGTTGTTGGAAAACAACCAGGTGATGCCGATCAGCACCGCCAACCCGAACAGGCCGAAGCCGATCCTGCCCAAACCTTCGACCATGTGAGTGACTCCCCTGGGGCGTCGCGAAAAACGGGAAGCCTAGTGCAGGGCAGGGGCCGGGGCAAGAAAAAGCAGCGTGCGCGCACCCAACGGTACCGATCGGGCCAGCAACGGCAAGGGCTTGCGGCCGGCGACGGCAGGTAGAATGGGGTTCGATCCCGGCCCGGATGCGGGCCCGCAGCAGGAGATTCGCATGCAATACCGTCGCCTGGGCTCTACCGGCCTGCCGATTTCCGCCCTGTCCTTCGGCGCCTGGGTGACCTTCGGTGACCAGATCCCGCGCGACGAGGCCCGCAACCTGGTGGCGGCCGCCTGGGACCACGGCGTCAACTTCTTCGACAACGCCGAGGGCTATGCCAACGGCCGCGCCGAACAGGTGATGGGCGATGTGATCGCCGACCTGCGCCTGCCGCGCGACGGCATCTGCGTCTCCAGCAAGGTGTTCTTCGGCAGCGCCAAGGACCCACGGCCGACCCAGCGCGGCCTGTCGCGCAAGCATGTGACCGATGCCTGCCACGCCGCGCTCAAGCGCCTGCGGGTGGAGTACCTGGACCTCTACTACTGCCACCGGCCGGATCCGGACGCGCCGATCGCCGAGACCGTGCACGCCATGGACACCTTGGTGCGGCAGGGCAAGATCCTCTACTGGGGCACCTCGGAGTGGTCGGCGGCGCAGATCCAGCAGGCGCTGGACATCGCCGAAGCGCACAACCTGCAGGGCCCGTCGATGGAACAGCCGCAGTACAACCTGCTGCACCGCGAGCGGGTCGAGGTCGAGTACGCGCCGCTGTATGCCGGTGCCGGACTGGGCACCACCATCTTCTCGCCGCTGGCCTCGGGCCTGCTGACCGGCAAGTACGACCAGGGCATCCCGGCCGATGCGCGGCTGGGCCGCGAGGGCATGGAATGGCTGCAGGCGCTGGTGCTGGGTGACGACACCGAGGCCCGCCTGGCCCAGGTGCGCCGCTTCAGTGCGGTCGCGCGCGCACTGGGGCAGGCGCCGGCCACGCTGGCCATCGCCTGGTGCCTGCGCAACCCGAACGTCTCCAGCGTGATCCTCGGCGCCAGCCGGGTCAGCCAGCTGCTGCAGAACCTGCAGGCACTGGACGTGCTGGAGCAGGTCGACGCGGCCGGCTGGGCCGACGTCGAAGCCGCCTTCGCCTGAACCCCGGGGCCGACCGGGCCTGGGGCTCGGTCGGGCCGGCTCGGCCGAGGGAACGGGAACGGTAGAGTCGACTGTCAGTCGACTGCTTCGAATGACCGACGGCTTCGAGCAACCGCAGTCGACTAACAGTCGACTCTACACGGCTGCGTCGCCCTTTGATTGATACGATCTATCGAATTTCAGAATTCGATCATTAATCTCATCAATCAAATTGAGAATGGTTGTTGATTGTCAACTGAGAATCATTATCATTTAAATCGTCCCTCGCACGAGTCCAGATGCTCATGAATGCTCAACCTGTACTGCTGCGCCCCGAAACGCTGACCCTCCGCGATCGCCCGGTCCGTGTCGTTCCGCCGGAAGAGGTCATCGACAGCGAAGCCCTGCTCAAGGGTCGTCGTGAAATCCTGATCCAGCACGGCGACCGCTTCTATCGCCTGCGGCACACCAGCAACGACAAGCTGATCCTGACCAAGTAATCGCGGCCTGGTCGCCCGCCCGCCCGCCCTCCCTCCTGCCGGCCGCGCCGGCAGGGTGGGCGACCCGTCCGCTCCCGCTCTCTCCCCCCCGGTCTACCGCGTGCACCTTCCGGGTGTGCCGGTAACCGGGGGTTCCCCTGCCTGACCGAACGAACCCGATGACCCGCCCTACCGCCCTTTGCGTTGCCGTCTGGATGGCCCTGCCGCTGTCCGCCCATGCTGCTGACGCGGCCACCGCCGCGCCCGATGCGCGCGAATTCGACCGCGTGCAGGTCACCGCCACCCGCACCGAGCGGGCGGTCAGTGACGTGGCGGCCACCGTCGATGTCATCGACCGCGAGCAGATGGACCGGCACCTGGTGCAGGACATCAAGGACCTGCTGCGCTACGAGCCGGGCCTGTCGGTCAGCCGCAGTGCCGCGCGCTTCGGCCTTGGCAGCATCCGCATCCGCGGCCTGGACGGCAACCGCGTGCGCGTGCAGACCGACGGCATCGCCATGCCCACCAGCTTCGCGATCGGTTCGTTCTCCAACGCCAACCGCAACTTCACCGATCTGGACACGCTCAAGCGCGTGGAGATCGTGCGCGGTCCGGCCAGCTCGCTGTACGGCTCCGATGCGCTCGGGGGCGTGGTCGCCTTCGTCACCAAGGATCCGGCCGATTACCTGAAGGATGGCAAGGACAGCTACGTCGGCCTGAAGTTTGGCTACGACGGCGAGTGGAAGGGCCTGCTCGGCGGCGTGACCGGCGCGTTTGGTGGCGAGCACTGGAGCGGCATGGTCAACCTCAACCATCGCCAGGGCCAGGAAACCGGCAACAAGGGCGATGTGCGCAGCCTCGACAACACCCGCACCGCGCCCAACCCGCAGGACCGCGACGGTCGCAGTGGCCTGGCCAAGCTGGTCTATGCGCCCAGTGAAGACCAGCGTTTCCGCCTGACCGTGGAGGGCAACGAAGACACCACCGATACCCACGTGCTGTCCTCGATCGACCGCACCACCACCACCGGCATGAAGGCACGCGACACCCAGAACCGCACCCGCGTGTCGTTCGCCCATGAAATGGATGCGCTGGACAAGGGCTTCGCCGACAGCCTGCACTGGCAGCTGTATACCCAGCACAGCGAGACCACCCAGGTCACCGACGAAGACCGTGCCAACCGCAGCCGTCGCCACCGCGCGTTCAATTTCGACCAGCGTGTCTACGGCCTGCAGGCACAGTTCAACAAGGCGTTCAGCACCGGCAGTGTCGAACACGCGCTGACCTACGGCTTCGAGGGCGCGCGTACCGAGATCCGCCAGAAGCGCGACGGCTACCAGGTGCTGGCCAATGGCCAGACCAGCACCACCATCCTGCCCGACGCCTTCCCGGTACGCGATTTCCCGATCAGCAAGACCACCGAGCTGGGCCTGTACGCGCAGGATGAAATGCGCATGGCCGGCGGCAAGCTGTCGCTGGTGCCGGGCGTGCGCGTGGACCGCTACGAACTGAAGCCGGAAGTGGACAGCATCTTCGCCGAGGACAATCCCGGCGTTGCGGTGGCCAGGCTGACCAAGACCAGCGTCTCGCCGAAGCTGGGCATGGTCTACCGCTTCACCGACGAATGGTCGCTGTTCGCCGGCTATTCGCGTGGCTTCCGCTCGCCGCCGTACAACGACGTCAACCTCGGTTTCACCAACTTCGCCTTCGGCTACACCGCCATTCCCAATCCGGACCTGAAGCCGGAAACCAGCGATGGCCTGGAGCTGGGCCTGCGCTTCCTGTCGCCGGCGGCCTACGTCAGCGTCAGCGGCTACTACAACGAGTACAAGGACTTCATCGAGTCGCAGTCGCTGGTCGGTACCAACGCGCAGGGCCTGATGGTGTTCCAGTCGCGCAACATCGCCGATGCGCGCATCTACGGTGCTGAACTGAAGGCCGGCGTCGACTTCGGCCAGATCAGCCCGGGCCTGCAGGGCTGGGCACTGCGCAGTGCGGTGGCCTGGTCGCGCGGCGACAACAAGACCGAAGACACGCCGCTGGATTCGGTCGACCCGCTGCGCGGTACCGTCGGCCTGATGTACGACACCGATACCTGGGGCGTCGAACTGGCCGGTACCTTCGTCAAGCGCAAGGACCGCGTCACCGCAGCGACGGTGTACCGCCCGGCCGGCTACGGCGTGGCCGACCTGATGGCGCACTGGAACTTCGCGCCGGGCGCCACTTTCAACGTCGGTGTGTTCAACCTGGGCGACAAGCGCTACATCGACTGGTCCAACGTGGGCTCGACACTGTCGCCGACCAGCCGCGTGCTGGATCGCTACACCAGCCCGGGCCGCACCTTCTCCGCCAGCCTTGCCGTTTCCTGGTGACCCCATGAGCCGAGCACTGTCCGCACGCAGGAATGACACCATCGCCGCGCTGCACAGCGCGGCCTGGCCGACCCCGGCACAGCTGGCCACGCTCGGCACCGTGCTGTGCCTGTACCACGCCGATGGCAACGAACTGGGGGGCTGGCGGCAGGCCGTACGCGTGCACGCCTGCCAAGGCGTGGACAGCGAAGGCCTGCGCGAAAGCCTGTGCTTCCTCGATGGCCGCGGCCGCTGCGTGTGGCGCCTGTACCTGCTGCCCGACAGCGATTTCCTGGCCTGGGACCGGCTGGTCGCGGCGCTGCCGCCGGGCCCGGCGCACGACAGCGAGGGCAGTGTCGGCGAGCGCCTGTGGCGGCGCCTGGCCGGCCATCTCGGTGGCCAGCGCTGGCGGCTGTGCGCGCTGCGCCTGCATGCCGCCGACGACGGCCGCACGCTGGCGGCCAGCCTGTCGACGCTGTCGTCGCTGGGCGCGACCGCCGCGCGACGTATTGCCCGCCTGGAAGGCGCCGAAGGCGAGCTGGTCGTCGACGATTGCTGCTGCGCCGATGCCGCACGTCGACCTGCGGCGCGCCTGCCCGGCGAGCCGCCACTGATCCGCCTGTGATCGGCGGCGGGCCGAATGTCCGTTGGCCACCGATGGCCTCTCATTACATCTGCAACCCCGAAGGAAGACCCCGATGAAGCTCCAGACAGCCAGCGTCCTGCTACTGCTCGCCACCGGCGGCGTGGCCAGCGCGCAGCCCTCCGATGTCGCCCGCGACCACGACAGCATCCTTGCCCTGCAGGGCGAGTACACCGTCGATTTCGCATTCGACGAGACCGTGCTGCTGAAGCCCGGCTACGAGCGCGCCCCGGCGATGCGCAGCGGCGGCAACGAGCTGGTGATCGTGGTCGAGGACACGCCGAAGCGCATCGTGCTGCAGCACCTGCTGCTGGACGAGAAGAGCGGCCACATCACCAAGCACTGGCGCCAGGACTGGGTCTACGAAGCGCCGAACCGTTTCGAGTTCAGCGCCGACCAGACCTGGCAGGTGCGCCGCATTCCCGCAGCGGTGAACCAGGGCGCCTGGACCCAGTGCGTGTACGAAGTGAGCGATGCACCGCGCTACTGCGGCACCGGCAAATGGACCTATACCAACAACGTGCCGAGCTGGACCAGCGACCTGAGCTGGCGCCCGTTGCCGCGCCGCGAGTACACCAAGCGCAGCGACTACAACGCGCTGGCCGTGGTCAACCGCCACACGCTCACGCCCAATGGCTGGACCCACGAGCAGTTCAACACCAAGGTGCAGCGCAACGCCGACGGCAGCCAGGTGGAGATCGCCCGCGAGTTCGGCTTCAACGACTACGTGAAGACCACCGAGGTCGACTTCACCCCGGCGCGTGACTACTGGAAGGCCACTGCCGGTTATTGGGCCAAGGTGCGCCAGCGTTGGGACGGTTTCCTCGGCCAGGCCCCGGGCGTGCACCTGAAGACCAAGATCGATGGCATGGCGATGATCATTCCGCTGTTCACCCAAGCCGAAGCGATCCAGTCTGGCAAGAAGGTGAAGGACAAGCAGATCGACGAAGTGTTTGCCAAGTACGTGGAAAAGGCGCCGAACGAAGGCTGATCGCCGCGGTGGAGAGGGGGGCCGGGCGTACCCGGCACCGCATCCACCTGCTTCCGGTGGGTGCCGAGCCTGCTCGGCACGCCGTCCGGAGCCGCCACCGATTCAGGCCTCGCGCAGCGCCAACGCCGGCGGCGTATGCAGGATCGCCCGCGTACCCCACCAGCCCGCCAGCAGGCTCAACCCGATGCCGACCACGCCGCCGATCAGCAGGCCCGGCCACGGCGGCAGCAACGGCAGCTCGAACACCTTCTGCGACACCGCCACACCGATCGCTGCGGCCGCGCCCACCGCCAGCATCGCCGCCAGCGTGCCCAACGCGCCGAACTCCACCAGCACGGCACCGCGCAGCTGGCGCCGGGTCGCACCCAGCGTGCGCAGCACCGCGCTGTCGTAGCGGCGCTCGCCGGCGGTGGCCTGCAGCGCCGCCAGCAGCACCAGCACGCCGGCCAGCAGGCTGAACACCATCACCAGTTGCACCGCCTGCGCCACGCGCTCCATCACGTCGCGCACCTGCGAGATCACCGCGTCCACGTCCAGCAGCGACAGGTTCGGCTGCGCGCGCACCAGCTCGCCCAGCCCGGCCGCGTTGCCGGACGGCAGATGGAAGGCCGACAGCAGGTTGTGCGGCGTATCGCCCACCGCATTGGGGTTCAACAGCACGAAGAAATTCGGCCGGAACGTGTTCCAGTCGGCCTTGCGGATGCTGGTGACGGTGAACTCGCGCTGCTGCTCGCCTACGGAAATCGTAATGCGATCGCCCAGGTGCGCGCCGTAGCGCCGCGCCCAGCCGGTTTCCACCGAGGCTTCCGCCGCGGTGCTGCCGGCCTGCCAGAAGCGGCCTTCCAGCAGCGCATTGGCGGGCGGGAAGGTGCTGCGCCAGCTGAAGTTCAACGGCCGGTTCTCGTCGTCGTCCTCGCGGGGGCCGTTGCTCGTGCCGTTCCCTTCGGCGGCGGCCGGGTCCACGCGCAGCGGCGGCTTGCCGTTGATCGCGATCAGGCGGCCGGTCGCCATCGGCTCGATGCTGGCGTCGCCGGCGCCCAGTCCACGCAATGCGGCCAGCACACTGTCGCGTTGCTCGGGCTGGATGTTGATCAGGAAGTAGTTCGGCGTATCCGCAGGCAGGCGCTCGCGCCACTGCTGCAGCAGGCCGGGGCCGGTCACCGCCAGCAGCAACAGCGCGCACAACGACAGCGACAGCCCGACCAGCTGCATCACTGCCAGCATCCGGCGCCGGGTCAGCGCGGCCAGGCCGAGCCGCCAGTGGCCATGCAGGCGGTGCTGCAGGCCGCGCAGCAGCTGCAGCAGCACGAAGCCGACCGCACCGGCCGCCAGCGCCAGCGCGGCCAGGCCGCCGAGCACCCACAGCGCCAGTTTCAGATCGCCGGTGACCTGCACCGCCAGCAGCAGGCTGGCCGCCAGCGCCGCCACATAGGCCAGCAACGACGCCGGCGGCAGGGCGGCGAAGGAACGGTTGAGCACGCGCATCGGCGGTACCCCGCGCAGGCGCAGCAGTGGCGGCAGGCCGAAGCCGAACAGCAGCAACAGGCCGATGCCGGCGCCGGTCAGTGCCGGCATCGCTTCCGGCAGCGGAAGGCGCTGCGGCACCAGGCTGCCCAGCACCTGCACCAGGCCTTCCTGCGCGGCCATGCCCAGGCCGATGCCGAGCGCGCAGGCCGGCACCGCCAGCATCAGCAGCTGCAGCGCCAGGCCCAGCAGGATGTCGCGCTGGCGCGCGCCCAGGCAGCGCAGGATCGCGACCTGGTCGATGCGGCGCAGCGCGAAGCGGTTGGCCGCCAGCGCGGTGGCCACACCGGCCAGCAGCACCGCCAGCAGCGCGCTCAGGCCGAGGAAGCGCCCGGCCAGATCGAACGCCTGGCGCACGCCGCGCTGGGTGTCGTCCACGCTCAGCAGGCGCAGGCCCTTGATCTGCGGCAGCAGCCACTGGCGCAGGGCGGCAACCTGATCGGCCGGTCCGGCAAACATCAGCCGGTAATTGATGCGGCTGCCGGGGCCGAGGAGGCCGGTGCCCTCCACATCGGCGCGGTTGACCAGCAGGGTGGGCGACAGTGTCAGCAGGTCGCCGCCGGCATCCGGCTCGGCCTCGATGATGCCGGCGATGCGCAGCGTGCCGGCGCCGAATTCGAGGTCATCGCCGGCCTTCAGGCCCAGCCCCTGCAGCAGGCGCGGGTCGGCATAGGCCTGGCCCTTGGGCGGCATGCCGGCACCTGCGATCAGCGCCCCGCCGGGCGTGGCCCGAACCCGCAGCGTGCCGCGCAGCGGATAACCCGCCTGTACCGCTTTGATGCTGGCCATCTGGCTGGCATCGCCGTTGAACAGCACGCTGCCGAAGCTGGCGATGCGGGTATGCGCCAGGCCACGCCGTTGCGCCTCGTCGGCGAATGCCTGCGGCGGATCATCGCGCCCGGCGATGCCGAGGTCGCCGCCGAGCATTTCCGCCGCGCTGCCGGTCAGCGCCAGGTTGACCCGGTTCACCAGCGTGCCCACGGCGGTCATCACCGCCACGCCCAGCACCAGCGCAGCGAACACGGTCAGCAGATCGCCGGCCAGCGCTTCGCGGCGCAGCGCGCGCCACGCGTGACGCAGCAGCTTCATGCCTGCGCCCCGCGCTCGACCGTCAGCAGGCGGCCGTCATCGATGCGGTGGATGTACTGGCAGCGCTGGGCCAGGCGCAGGTCGTGGGTGACCAGGACGAGGGTGGTGCCGCTGCCGGCGTTGAGTTCGAACAGCAGGTCGCTGATGTGCTGGCCGGTGGCATGGTCGAGCGAGCCGGTCGGTTCGTCGGCGAACAGGATGCGCGGGCGGGTGACGAAGGCACGTGCCAGCGCCACGCGCTGCTGCTCGCCACCGGACAGCTGGCGCGGGTAGTGGCGGGCGCGATGGGCCAGGCCGACCTGGGCCAGCACCTGGTCCACCCGTGCGCGGTCCTCGCGTCCGGCCAGTTCCAACGGCAGCGCGACGTTCTCGGCGGCAGTCAGCGCCGGCAGCAGGTGGAAGCTCTGGAACACGAAGCCGACCTCGCGCGCGCGCAGCTGGGCCCGAGCTTCCTCATCCAGGTCGCCCAGGTTCTGGCCCGCCAGCGCGATGTGGCCGCGGCTGGGCAGGTCCAGTCCGGCCAGCAGGCCGAGCAGGGTGGTCTTGCCGGACCCCGAGGCACCGACGATGGCCACACTGGTGCCTTCATGGACGGTCAGGGTGATGTTGTCCAGTATGTGGACTTCACCCTCCGGGCCCTGCACGGACTTGCCGACCTGGTCGACGGCGATGGCGACGGGCGCGCTGCGGAGGGACAGGCTGTCGATGAGGAGACTCCAATGCGCAAGACGGGATGGAGCCGGCGAGCCGGCGCGATGATGGTGCTGCTGCTGGGATTGCTGCTGCCCGGGCTGGCCGGAGCCAAAGGCCCGGCGGGCACGGTGCTGGTCCTCGGCGACAGCCTCAGTGCTGCCCACAATATCCCCGCCGACGCCGGCTGGGTCAGCCTGCTGCAGCAGCGGGTCAGGCAACAGTCGAAAACGCCGCCGCGCATCGTCAATGCCAGCATGAGCGGAGAGACCACTGCCGGCGCGCTGACCCGCCTGCCGGGCCTGCTGGCGAAGGAAAAGCCGACGGTGGTGGTGATCGCGCTGGGCGGCAACGACGCGCTGCGCGGGCTGACCCCGGCACAGGTGCAGGGCAACCTGGAAAAGATGGTGCAGGCCAGCCAGAAGGCCGGCGCCAAGGTGCTGCTGCTGGGCATCGACGTGCCGCCCAACTACGGGCCTGCTTACCGCCAGCGCCTGGCTGCGGCCTACAAGGCACTGGCCACGCAGTACAAGGTGCCGCTGCTGCCGTTCCTGCTGGAAGGCGTGGCCCTGCAGCCGGGCATGATGCAGGCCGATGGCCTGCACCCCACGGCGCAGGCGCAACCGAGGGTGCTGGACAACGTCTGGCCGCTCCTGCGGCCCCTGCTCTGAACGATTTACAACCCTCTTGACGGAACTTCACATCGCGTCCACCGTCGATCCGGCATGTTTCACAAAGCTGAAGTTAGAGGGAATCACATGCGTCAGACGAAGGAGACCTCCGGCTTGGTGCTGGTGGTCGAAGACAACCGCAACATCTCCGAGATGATCGGGGAATACCTGGAAGGTCGCGGCTTCGAAGTCGACTATGCACAGGACGGCCTGGATGGCTACCGCCTTGCGGCGGAGAACAGCTATGACGTCGTGGTGCTCGATCTCATGTTGCCGCGCCTGGATGGCATCGAAGTATGCCGTCGCCTGCGCAACGATGCGCGCAAGTCCACACCGGTGCTGATGCTCACGGCACGCGACACGCTGGACGACAAGCTCACCGGCCTCGGTTTCGGTGCCGATGACTACCTGACCAAGCCCTTCGCGATCCAGGAGCTGGAAGCCCGCCTGCGCGCGCTGATCCGTCGCGAACGCCGCCAGGTCGGTTCGGAAGTGCTGAAGGTCGCCGACCTGGTGCTCGACCCGGTCAGCATGCGTGCCACCCGCGCCGGCACCGAGCTGCAGCTGTCGCCGATCGGCCTGCGCCTGCTGACCATCCTGATGCGCGAATCGCCGCGCGTGGTCACCCGCCAGGAGATCGAACGCGAGATCTGGGGCAATGGCCTGCCGGATTCGGACACCCTGCGCAGCCATCTGTACAACCTGCGCAAGATCATCGACAAGCCGTTCGACCGTCCGCTGCTGCACACCGTGCAGAGCGCCGGTTACCGCATTGCCGATATCGCCCAGCCGATGGCCTGATCGGGGCCAGGCCGGTGCAGCATCAGGCCCGGCCGGGCAACGACCCCGCACCGGGCACGGATGACCGGCCGGCGCTGCCGCCGGTCATCCTCCGTGCACGACTACGGCGCAGCGCGCTGCCTATAATCGCAGCGCTCTGACCGGGACCCCGCAATGCCGCACGGCCTGCCGCGCAAGATCCGTATCGCCTTCATCCTGCAGGCAGTTCTGGCCAGCCTGGGCATCCTGCTCGGTGCCTGGCTGGTTTCGCTGGTGATCAAGCACAGCCTGGTCGGCGCCGCCCTGCGCGAGGAAGCGGCCTATTACTGGACGCTGCACGAAGCCTCGCCGGTACAGCCACCGCCCAACACCCAGAACATCCGCGGCTACCTGCTGGAAAGCGGGCAGTCGGCGCTGTCGTTGCCGGCCAACCTGCGCAACCTGGAGCCGGGGTTCCACGAGCTGCGCGGGGACGACCAGCTGGTACTGGTCGATGTACGTCCGGCCGGCCGCCTGTACCTGGTGTTCCTGCGTTCGCGTGCGGAGATGCTGGCGTTCTGGTTCGGCATCGTGCCGGTGCTGCTGACCCTGTTGGCGGTGTATGGCGCCAGCTGGGTCACCTACCGCGCCTCCAAGCGCCTGGTGTCGCCGGTGAACTGGCTGGCACGGCGCGTCTCGCGCTGGGACCCGGGCCACCCCGAAGCGGCCGATCTGGAGCCGAACAAGCTGCCGGCGGACATGCAGGGCGAGACCCGGCAGCTGGCGGCCGCCCTGCATTCGCTGGCCAACCGGGTCAGCGCGCACGTGGCCCGCGAGCGCAACTTCACCCGCGATGCCAGCCACGAGCTGCGCACGCCGTTGACCGTCATCCGCGTGGCCAGCGACATGGCGTTGGGCGATGAGACCCTGCAGCCGCGCCTGCGCCGCAGCCTGCAGCGCATCCAGCGTGCCGGCCGTGACATGGAAGCGGTGATCGATGCGTTCCTGATCCTGGCGCGCGAGGCCGATGTCGAACCGCAGATCGAGCTGTTCGACGTCAACGACATCGTCCGCTACGAGGTGGACAACGCCAACGAACTGCTGGGCAACCGGCCGGTGTCGGTGCACCTGCACAGCGAAGGCCCGGTGCAGCTGCACGCACCGCCACGGGTGCTGCAGGTGGTGGTCAGCAACCTGGTGCGCAACGCCTGCAGCTACACCGACGAAGGGCGCATCGACGTGCACGTGCTCGACGATCGCGTGGTGGTGCGCGACAGCGGCATCGGCATGTCCGCCGAGGCGCTGTCGCGCGCGTTCGAGCCGTTCTACCGCGCCGAGCCGAGCCGCCCGCAGGGAACCGGCCTGGGCCTGTCGATCGTACGCAGGCTGTGTGATCGCTTCGGCTGGAAGGTCAGCCTGGCCAGCGAGCCAGGGCAGGGCACCGAGGCCACGGTGATCTTCCGCTGATCCCCCGACCCCATTGCCCGTGATTCGGTAGATCCACGCCATGCGTGGATGGGGTTGCGGTAGCGCCGGGCCATGCCCGGCGTCCGCAGTCCCTCAGTTGCAGTGGACCTTCGGCGCCAGCGCCTTGGTCCAGATCGCGTAGCCGGCCGGGGTCATGTGCAGCATGTCTTCGCGGAACAGTGTCGCATCCGGCTGGCCGTCGGCGCCGAGCATCGGCGTGTAGATGTCGGTGAAGCCGGTGTTGGGCAGCCTGGCCAGTGCAGCCTTGATCAGCGCGTTGGCTTCCTTGATTGCCGGCAGCAGGTGCGCGCGCGACGGGCTCGGCTTGATGGACAGGTATTCCACCCGGGTCTTCGGCAGGTCGCGGTGCACGCGCTGCACGAAGGCGACCACATCGTCGCGCACCTGCACCGCGCTGCGGCCGCTGTTGAGGTCGTTGTCACCGGCGTAGAAGAACACCTTGCACGGCGCATACGGCACCACGATGCGGTCGGCATACCAGGTGCTGTCGCGCACTTCCGAACCGCCGAAGCCGCGGTTGAACACCGGCTGGCCGGGGAAATCGGTGGCCAGGCTCTCCCAGAAGCGGATGGAGGAGCTGCCGATGAACTCGATGCCACCGCGCGGCGGCGGGTTCGCCTGGTCCGCGCTGGCGAAGTGGGCCATGTCGCCGGCCCAGGCCACGTTGGAGACCTGTTCGGGCACCTGCGGCGGCCTGGCCGGGCCCAGGGCCTGGGCAAGCGGTGCGGCAGTCAGCAGGCCCAGCATCAGCAGGCAGGTGTGGCGACGGGACATCAGGCGCTCCAGCAGGCAAGGGAAGACCCATCATAGGAGCATGGCGCGGCCCGGTGCTTGCCCCTGGCAGGCCATTCGCCCGGGCCGCCGGGGATAGGGCCGGCGGCCTTGTGGCAAAATGGCGGCCGTCTGCCTATTCCTGTGCACCCATGATTCCCTGCCGTGCGTCTGAGCGGTTGCTGCGCCGCGCCCCTGTTGCTGGACGTTCCACCCGTGGCTGATCAGTTCGGTCATCTGCCGCGCGGCCCTCGCCGCATCTTCCAGGCCGCCCGCTGGTCCTGGCAGGGCCTGCGGGCCGCCTGGCTGCACGAGTCGTCGTTCCGGCTGGAGGTGTACCTGCTGATCCTGCTGACGCCAGCCGCGATCTGGCTGGGCCAGACCCCGGTCGAACGCGCGCTGCTGATCGGCTCGATGCTGCTGGTACTGGCCATGGAGCTGGCCAACTCGGCCATCGAAGCGGTCATCGAACGCTACGGCAGCGAGATCCACGAACTGGCCGGCCGTGCCAAGGACATGGGCTCGGCGGCGGTGTTCGTGCTGATGATGAACGTGCTGCTGTGCTGGGCGCTGGTCGTGGTTCCGCACGCGCTGGCCGGCAGCTACGGCTGAAACCCCATTCCCCCACTGCCTTGAAGAGTTTCCATGTCCTTTGAGTTCCTCGCCGACCCCAATGCCTGGGTGACCCTGTTCACGCTCAGCGCGCTGGAAATCGTGCTCGGCATCGACAACCTGGTGTTCATTTCCATCGCGGTCAGCAAGCTGCCGGAAGAGCGTCGTCCGTTCGCACGCAAGCTGGGCATCGCGGTGGCCTGCATCACCCGCATCGGCCTGCTGGTCTCGCTGGCCTACCTGGCGCACATGGCGGCCAACCTGTTCACCGTGGCCGGCATGGGCATCTCCATCCGCGACCTGGTGCTGATCGTCGGCGGCCTGTTCCTGATCATCAAGGGCTGCATGGAGATCAAGGAGCTGATCAGCGGCGGCGAGGATGAAGACCCCAGCACCACCAAGGCCTCGGCCGTGTTCGGCTACGTGATCGCGCAGATCGCGGTGATCGACATCGTGTTCTCGCTGGACTCGGTGATCACTGCCGTCGGCATCGCCGACCACATCCCGGTGATGGTGGCCGCCATCCTGCTGTCGGTGCTGGTGATGCTGCTGGCCGCCAACCCGCTGGGCCGCTTCATCGACGCCAACCCCACCGTGAAGATGCTGGCGCTGGCCTTCATCCTGATGATCGGCGCGGTGCTGATCCTGGACGGCCTGGACGTGCACGTGCCCAAGCCCTACATCTACGCTGCGATGGGCTTCTCGGTGCTGGTCGAGTGGCTGAACCTGCTGATGCGCCGCCGCGCCCGCGAGCACAACGTGCCGGGTGCCGGCAACTGGTAAGCACGCCACCGGCGTACACGTTTCCCAGAACCCCCGGCCCCGGCCGGGGGTTCTGCGTTGTGGGCCCCCGGCTCTGCAACGGCCCTGCGGTTTTTGCACGGATGGCGGATTTCCGGGGTCCACTTGTGAATCAGGATCAACAGTGTTTTCCCGGGCCGAGGCTTAATCCGGCGCAGCAAAGCGCGCAGGCTACGCACTCCCGATTCCCGCCCCCAGGAAACCCCCATGAATTCCAGAGCCGCCTTGCTGGCGCTTGCCGTTGGCGCCTTCGCCATCGGAACCACCGAGTTTGCCCCGATGGGCCTGCTGCCGGTCATCGCCGACGGCGTGGGGGTGTCGATCCCCACCGCCGGCATGCTGATCACCGCCTACGCCGTGGGCGTGATGCTGGGCGCGCCGGTGATGACCCTGCTGATGGGCCGTTTCGGCAAGCGCACCGCGCTGATGCTGCTGATGTCGATCTTCGTGGTCGGCAACCTGCTGTCCGCGCTGGCCCCCAACTACGGACTGCTGCTGCTGTCGCGCCTGGTCACCAGCCTCAACCACGGCGCGTTCTTCGGCATCGGTGCGGTGGTCGCCGCCAGCCTGGTGCCGAAGGAAAAGCAGGCTGCGGCCGTGGCCACCATGTTCATGGGCCTGACCATCGCCAACATCGGCGGCGTGCCGCTGGCGACCTGGGTAGGCCAGCAGCTGGGCTGGCGCCTGTCCTTTGCGGGGACTGCGGCGCTGGGCCTGATCGCAATCACCGCGTTGGGCTTCGCGCTGCCGGCGTCCGCGCCGGGACCGCGCCCCGACGTGCGCCGCGAACTGAAGGCGATCCTGCAGCCGCAGGTGCTGCTGGCGATGGCCACCACCGTGCTGGGCGCCGGTGCGATGTTCACCCTCTATACCTACGTCGCACCGGTGCTGACCGAATTGACCGGCGCCTCCAATGCCTTCATCGCGATGTCGCTGGCACTGATCGGCATCGGCTTCACCTTCGGCAACGGCATCGGCGGGCGCATGGCCGACTGGTCGCTGGATGGCGCCACCCGCATCCTGCTGGCCGTACTGGCGGTGCTGATGTTCGTGCTGCCGCTGGCCTTCATGAGCCACGCCACTGCGGCGCTGGGCGTACTGCTGTTCGGTGCGGCGACCTTCGCCCTCGTGCCGCCGCTGCAGATCCGGGTGATGCAGGTGGCCAGCGAGGCGCCGGGCCTGGCGTCGTCGATCAACGTGGGGGCGTTCAACCTGGGCAATGCGGTGGGTGCGGCGCTGGGCGGTGCGGTGATCAGCTCGGGCCTGGGCTACGCCGCGATTCCGGTGGCCGGTGGCCTGCTGGCGGCATCGGGCCTGCTGCTGGCGTGGCTGGGGCGTCCGCGCACTGCGGTGGCCGAGGCCTGCTGAGGGGGGGGGGCCGGCAGGGCTTGCAGCCCTGCACCCGCTACAGGCCAAGGCAACGGCCGAAGCAACAGCAACCGCAACAGCCGGCGCTGGTTTTCTGAGGGTTGGGCGGGGCGGTGTGGGTTGGCAGGACACGCCGTGAACCCATCCATGGGGGCTCGATGGCGCCATCCATGGCGCCAACGGTCCTGCCAACCCACACCGCCCCACCTCCGACAGATTGCTGCGATCGGTCGGAACGGCGTCCCGCTCTGGCAGGTGTCGACCTTGATCGCCTCGAATGCCTGAAAAACCGGCTTTTGCTTTTGATTTTTTCTTTTGATCTTCCCGCGGTGTGCAGGAAATTGTCCGTGGCCGGGAGGGTGGGTTGGCTGGGGGCGTGAGCGCCATGGATGGCGCGACCGAGCCTACATGGACGTATTCACGGCGTCCCCCAGCTAACCCACCCTCCCGGCCGATCCCGATAGCGCTTCCTTGCCAACCACCGCGGAGGGGGCGGCGCCCGATGGCCGGTCTTTCACCCGGACCATGGCATGCTCGGCGCCAAGCCCACCCGGAACCTCCGCCATGCGCCTGTTCACCCGTGTCCTGCCCCTGATGCTGCTGGCCTCCCTGCTGTCCGGCTGCGGCTACAACGCCATCCAGCAGAAGGATGAGGCGGTCAAGGCCAGCTGGTCCGAAGTGCTCAACCAGTACAAGCGCCGCGCCGATCTGGTGCCCAACCTGGTGCAGACGGTGAAGGGCTTTGCCAGCCAGGAAGAGCGTGTCCTGACCGAAGTCACCAACGCCCGTTCGCGCGTCGGCCAGATCAACGTCAACGCCGACGACGAAGCCTCGCTCAAGCAGTTCCAGCAGGCCCAGGGTGAACTCGGCAGCGCACTGTCGCGGCTGCTGGTGGTCACCGAGAACTACCCGGTGCTGAAGTCCGACCAGAACTTCCGCGACCTGCAGGCCCAGCTGGAAGGCACCGAAAACCGCATCACGGTCGCGCGCGGCCGTTACATCCAGCAGGTGCAGGACTACAACACCTACATCCGTTCGTTCCCGCAGGTGGTCACCGCCAAGATCTTCGGCTACAAGACCAAGCCGAACTTCACGGTGGACAACGAAGCGCAGATTTCCAACGCGCCAGCGGTCGATTTCGGCAACGCGCCGCAGCGCCAGCCGGCACCGCAGCCGGGCCACTGACCGATGCGCCTGGCCACCGCGCTGCTGGCCCTGCTGCTGTGGCTGCCGCTGGCAGCGCAGGCACAGCCGCTGGCGCCGATCCCTGCGCTGGACTCGCCGGTGGTCGATACCACCGGCACGCTGGACGCCACGCAGAAGCAGGCGCTGGTGCAGCAGGCGATCGAGCTGCAGCAGCGCAAGGGCAGCCAGCTGCAGGTGCTGGTGGTGCCCACGACCCAGCCGGAGGACATCGCGCAGTACACCACGCGGGTCTTCGACCAATGGCAGATCGGCCGCAAGGGCGTGGATGACGGCGTGCTGCTGGTGGTGGCCAAGGATGACCGGCGCGTGCGCATCGAGCCGGGCTACGGTCTTGAAGGCGCCATCCCCGATGCCATCGCCAACCGGGTCATCCAGGAATACCTGGTCCCGCGCTTCCGCAGCGGCGACTATGCCGGCGGCATCACCGATGCCACAGCGGTGCTGGTCAAGCTGATCGACGGCGAACCGCTGCCGGCACCGGTCAGCGGCCATCGCGGGCGCGAGCCCGGCGCTGGCGGCGACACCTGGTTCCTGGCGCTGTTCATCGGCGTGTTCGCCGGCAGCATCCTGCGCGGCGTCTTCTCGCGCGTACCGCGTCCGCTGCGCGGCCTGCTCGGCGGCGCGGGTGCGGCGCTGGCGGCGTTCCTGTTCACCTCCACGCTGCTGGCCAGTGGCCTGGCCGGCGTGGTCGGCCTGATCGTGGCGATGCTGTCCGGGCACCCGGGCCGCTTTGCCGGCGGTGGCGGTTGGGGCGGTGGCAGCTGGGGCGGGGGAGGCGGTTTCGGCGGAGGCGGTGGATTCGGCGGCGGTGGCGGCTGGGGCGGCGGCGGTGGCCGTTCCGGTGGCGGTGGCGCTTCGGGAGGCTGGTGATGATCCAACGTCTGTTCCGCCATGCATTTTCGCCCTCGGTGCGGCGCGCGTTCCCGCCGGCCACATTGCAGGCGATCACCGAGGCCATCGCGGCCGGCGAGCAGCGCCACGGCGGGCAGGTGATGTTCGCGGTGGAAGCGGATCTGCCGCTGGCCGCGCTGTGGCACAAGGTCACCCCGCGCCAGGCCGCCGAGCAGGCGTTCGCCCGGCTGCGCACCTGGGACACCGCCCACAACAACGGGGTGCTGATCTACCTGCTGCTGGCCGACCACGCGATCGAGATCGTCGCCGATCGTGGCCTGCACGGCCGGGTCAGCCCGGCGCAGTGGCAGCGGGTCTGCACCCACCTGCGCGAGGGCCTGCGCGGCGCTCATCCGGTCGAAGCATTGCAGGATGCGATCGACGAGGTCTCCAGCCTGATCGAAGGGCACTTTCCCGCTTCGACGCGGTCAGACGATGACGGCCTGCCCAACACGCCCCAGCTCCTTGGTTGAGCCGGGGCGGCACTGGCCCGAGAATAGGCGTTCAACCGCAAGGCACCTTCCATGATCTATTTCCACGACATCGACCCCATCGCCCTTTCGCTGGGGCCGATCAAGGTGCATTGGTACGGCATCATGTACCTGCTTGGCTTCACCGCGGCCTGGCTGCTGGGCCGCACGCGCATCGCCGCGGGGCGCCTGCCGGGCGTCGATGCCAACGGATTCTCCGACCTGCTGTTCTACGCCATGCTCGGCGTGGTGCTGGGCGGCCGCATCGGCTACATGCTGTTCTACGCGCTGGGTGACTTCTTGCACAACCCGCTGCTGCTGTTCAAGGTCTGGGATGGCGGCATGAGCTTCCACGGCGGCCTGCTCGGCGTGCTGGGTGCCTGCTGGTGGTGGTCGCGCAAGCACCGCCTGCACTTCTTCGACACCATGGATTTCATGGCGCCGCTGGTGCCGCTGGGCCTGGGCTTCGGCCGCATCGGCAACTTCATCGGTGCCGAGCTGTGGGGCAAGTACACCGACGGGACCTGGGGCGTGGTGTTCCCGTCGGGCCTGCCGGCCCCGCTGAACCAGCTCGACACTGCCACCCTGCAGGCGCAGTTCGCCACCGGCGCATTGAACCCGTACGCCCGCCATCCGTCGCAGTTGTATGAAGCGTTCCTGGAAGGCCTGGTGATGTTCGTGGTGCTGTGGACGGTGTCGGCCAAGCCGCGCCACCGCTATCTGGTCGGCGGCCTGTTCGCGCTGATGTACGGCCTGTTCCGCTTCGCCGTCGAATTCGTGCGCATGCCCGACAACGGTGTCTACGTGGCCTTCGGCTGGCTGACCCGCGGCCAGATCCTGAGCCTGCCGTTGATTGCCTTCGGCCTGGTGCTGCTGGTGATGTCGCGCCGCGCGCCGGTCCTGCAGCCGCAGCCGCCGGTGGCCGCCGGGGGCAAGGCATGAAGGCCTACCTGGACCTGCTGGCGCACGTGCTCGAGCACGGCGCCGAGAAGAGTGATCGCACCGGTACCGGCACCCGCAGCGTGTTCGGCTGGCAGATGCGCTTCGACCTCAACGATGGCTTCCCGCTGGTCACCACCAAGAAACTGCACCTGCGCTCGATCATCCACGAGCTGCTGTGGTTCCTGAAGGGCGACACCAACATCGGCTACCTGAAGGACAACCAGGTGCGCATCTGGGACGAGTGGGCCGACGAGAACGGCGACCTCGGCCCGGTCTACGGCAAGCAGTGGCGCAGCTGGGCCACTGCCGACGGTCGCGAGATCGACCAGATGCAGTGGCTGGTGGACGAGATCAAGCGCAATCCGGATTCGCGCCGGCTGGTGGTCAGCGCCTGGAACGTGGGCGAGCTTTCGCAGATGGCGCTGATGCCGTGCCACAACCTGTTCCAGTTCTACGTGGTGGACGGCAAGCTCAGCTGCCAGCTGTACCAGCGCAGCGGCGACATCTTCCTCGGGGTGCCGTTCAACATCGCCAGCTACGCGCTGCTGACCCACATGGTGGCGCAGGCCACCGGCCTGGGCGTGGGCGACTTCGTGCACACCCTGGGCGATGCCCACCTGTATTCGAACCACTTCGAGCAGGCGCGCGAGCAGTTGTCGCGTGAACCGCGCGCGCTGCCGACGCTGTGGTTGAACCCGGAGGTGACCGACCTGTTCGGCTTCCAGTTCGACGACATCCGCATCGACGGCTACGACCCGCACCCGGCCATCAAGGCGCCGGTGGCGGTATGAGTGCCCTGAAGCTGTCGATGATCGTGGCGCTGGACCGCAACCGTGGCATCGGCCAGGGCAATGCCATGCCCTGGCACCTGCCGGATGACTTCAAGCACTTCAAGGCGCTCACCCTGGGCAAGCCGATCCTGATGGGGCGCAAGACGGCCGAGTCGATCGGCCGCGCGCTGCCGGGGCGGACCAACCTGGTGCTGACCCGCAGCGGCCAGGTGCCGTTCGAGGGCATGCGCGCGGTGGCGTCGCTGGACGAGGCCAAGGCCATTGCCGAAGCCGAGGGCGCCCGCGAGCTGTGCATCATCGGTGGCGGCGAGATCTTCCGTCAGCTGCTGGACCAGGCCAGTGACCTGTACCTGACCTGGGTCGATGCCGAAGTCCCCGCCGATACCCATTTCCCCGAAGTGGACGTGCAGGACTGGCAGGAAGTGAGCAGCGAGCCGCACCCGACCGACGAACGGCACGCCCATGCGTTCCGCTTCGTGCACTACGTGCGGCGCTGATCGCGGAAGTATCAACGAAAACACCGGCGGGGTAGCGTCGACTGTTAGTCGACTATAGCGCGCAGCGCGGGGTTTTCAGGGGGGGCAGGAGCAGTCGACTAACAGTCGACTCTACCGGGACTGTCGCTGCGGCATCCGGTAATGCCCGATGATCGCGTGCTGGAACAGCAGGTTCTCTTCGCGCGTGCCGCGCGCGATGTTGTGCAGCACCAGCGGTGTGCCATTGGCCAGGCGCCGGTCAGAAACGATGCCCACGTGCAGCAGGCCGTTGCCATTGAGCTTCCAGGCAACGATGTCGCCGGCCGCGTAGTCGGCGGCGAGGGCCGTGACCGGTTGCTGCCAGCCCTGGCGCTCGAACCAGCGCATCAGGTTCGGTACACGACGATGATCGATGTTGCGGTCCGGCCGTGACAGGCCCCAGATCGCCGGATAGGCACTGAGGCTGCCGCGCATGTCCTCATGCACGCGTGCCTGCAGGTCCAGGCCCAGATCGCGCAGGGCGCGCACCACCACGTCCGTGCACACGCCGCGATCCAGTGGCACGTCGCCGCCGGGATAGGCCAGTACCTGGTAAGCAGGATCGTAACGGGTGGTGACGCCGATCTGCGCGCGGGCTGCGGCCACCAGTGGCGGCGAAGGGGCCCGCGGCTGCGTCGGCGCATGTGCAGCACCATCCGCAGCCGTGGGAGCAGGCGGCGAGCCGGGCTGGCAGCCGCTGGCCAGGGCCAGCGTCAGCAGCACCGTCCCTGGTGCCCAGCCGCGCCGCGTCACGCCTGCGGCGGGGGACTGTTGTTGGTGCCGCCACCCGCGCCGCCCCCTCCGCCACCACGACGGCGACGGCGGCGTGGGCCACGGTTGCCCGGGGTGGCAGCGGCGTTGCCGCCCTGTTCCTTGCCCTGTGTCGCAGCGGCGGGGCGCTCGTGCGCCGGTCGCGCGGGTGGGCGGGCGTTGGGCACTGGTGCCGGTACATCGCGGCCCGGGACCTGCACCACGCGCAGCTCGTCGGTATCCAGCTGGAGCGCGGTCAGCTTGCCGCCCCAGACCGCGCCAGTGTCGATGGCGTGCACGCCCTGGGTAATGGTCAGGCCCAGCGCCGACCAGTGGCCGCAGACCACCTTGAGGTCGCGCTCGACCCGGCCCGGCACTTCGAACCAGGGATACAGCCCCTGTTCCTGCGTGCCCGGCGTGCCCTTGTCCTCGATGCCGATGCGCCCGCGCGGGGTGCAGTAGCGCATGCGGGTGAGCACGTTGATGATCGCGCGCGAGCGGTCGTAGCCGGACAGGTTCGGGGCCCAGCTCGGCTTGTCGCCGTACATGTTGCGGAACAGCTTGCGGTAGCCGGCGCCATGCAGCTGCACCTCGACCTCGGCGGCATGCTTCTCGGCCATCTGCGTGGTCCACTTCGGCGCCAGGCCGGCGTGCACCATCATCCAGCCCAGCTCGCGGTCCACGTGCACCAGCTTCTGCAGCCGCAGCCAGTCCAGCAGTTCGTCGCGGTCCTCGGCCTGCACGATGCGCAGCAGGTCCGGGTTGACCTTGCGCTGTTCCTCTTCGGTACGCGAACCGACGGCCAGCAGCGAAAGATCATGGTTGCCCAGCACCACCACGCTGTGCTCGCGCAGCGAGTGCACCAGCCGCAGCGTTTCCAGCGACTGCCCGCCCCGGTTGACCAGGTCGCCGCAGAACCACAGGGTGTCCTGCGCCGGGTCGAAGCGGATCTTCTCCAGCAACCGCTGGGTGACGTCATAGCAGCCCTGCAGGTCGCCGATCGCCCACACACTCATCGTTCGGCCTCCGTGTCAGTGCAGGGTGCGCGGGACGGCCAGCACGAACGGTGCGACCGGCGCGGCGAATTCGGTGCCATCGTCGGCGACCATGTCGTAGTGCCCCTGCATGGTCCCGTGATCGGTCCCCAGCATGACACCGGACGTGTAACGGAAGTCTTCACCGGGGCGCAGCCGTGGCTGCTCGCCGATCACCCCGTCGCCGTCAACGTGCTCGACACGGCCATTGGCATCGGTGATGCGCCAGTGGCGTGCGACCAGGCGTGCGGCGACCCGCCCCTGGTTGTGGATGCGGATCGTGTAGGCGAACGCGAAGCGGCCGTCTTCCGGGGCGGATTGATCGTCGAGGAAGCGCGGCGCGACTTCGACGGAGATGGCATATACGTCAGCGTCTTCCATACCGGCAGTGTAATCAGGAGGCATTGGCCAAAGCGATGAATTCAGCCACGTCCAGCTGTTCGGCGCGGGCATCGGGACGCACGCCGGCGGCGATGAACTGCTCGGCGGACACCACGTTGTTCAGGGCATTGCGCAGGGTCTTGCGGCGCTGCCCGAAGGCGGCCTTGACCACCTCGGCGAAACGCTTGTGGTCGTTGATGTTGATCGTGGCCGGGTCGCGCGGCACCAGCCGCACCACGGCCGAATCGACCTTCGGCGGCGGCCGGAACGCGCCCGGCGGCACCACGAACAGCGAGGTGACCTGGCAGTAGGCCTGCAGCATCACGCTGAGGCGGCCATACACCTTGCTGCCGGGGCCAGCGGCCATGCGGTCGACCACTTCCTTCTGCAGCATGAAGTGCATGTCGCGGATCACCGCGGCATGCTCCAGCGCATGGAACAGGATGGGCGAGGAGATGTTGTAGGGCAGGTTGCCGACCAGGCGGATCGGCTGGCCGCCGGCCAGTTCGGTGAAGTCCACGCGCAGCACGTCGCGGTGGACGATGGTCAGCTCGCCCAGCGGCTCGGCGGCGGCGGTCAGTGGCGCGATCAGGTCGCGGTCGAACTCGATCACCGTCAGCTTCGGGTGCACGCGCAGCAGCGGCAGGGTGATCGCGCCCTGGCCGGGACCAATTTCAACCAGGCGGTCGCCATCTTTCGGGTTGACCGCCATCACGATCTTGTCGATGTAGTGGCGATCGGCCAGGAAATGCTGGCCAAGCTGCTTCTTGGCCGGGGCGGTGAACACCGGGCCGGAGGGGGAATGCGGGGAATTCATGCGCTCAGTGTACGTTGCCGCGCAAGCTGCGCACACAGCGTCGCTGCCGCCTGCAGGCTGGAAGGATCGGCGATGCCACGGCCGGCCAGGTCCAGCGCGGTGCCATGGTCCACCGCCACGCGAGGGTAGGGCAGGCCCAGGGTCAGGTTCACGGCCTGTTCGAAGCCTGAGTACTTCAACACCGGCAGGCCCTGATCGTGGTACATCGCCAGCACGCTGTCGAAACCGGCCAGCTTGGCCGGCAGGAAGGCGGTGTCGGCCGGCAGCGGCCCGACCAGGTCCAGGCCCTCGGCGCGCAGCCGCTGCAGCAGGGGAATGACCAGGTCCAGTTCCTCGCGGCCCAGATGGCCGTCTTCGCCCGCGTGCGGGTTCAGGCCGAGCACGGCGATGCGTGGCGCGGGCAGGCCGAACTCGCGGCGCAGTGCCGCATGCACGGTGCGCAGGGTGTGCTCCAGGCCGGGGGCGGTGATCGCATCGGCCACCTCGCGCAGCGGCAGGTGGGTGGTGGCCAGCGCCACGCGCACGATGTGATTGGCCAGCATCATCACCACCTTCACCCCGGCCTGGTCGGCCAGCAGTTCGGTGGTACCGCTGTAGGCGATGCCGCCTTCGTTGATGACTGCCTTGTGCACCGGGCCGGTCACCACACCGTGCAGTTCGCCGGACAGGCAGGCCTGGCCGGCGCCGAGCAGGGCGTCGATGACCGCGCCGGCATTGGCCGGATCGGCCTGGCCGAAGTGGCTGGGCGCAGCGTTGCGGACGGCGCGCAGGCGCAGATCGCCGGGCACGCGTGCTTCGGCGTCCTCGGGCAGCAGTTGCAGCGGCAGGTTCAGCGCGGCCGCGGCCGCGCGCAGGGTGTCCGGGTCGGCAAAGGCCAGCAGCCGGCAATCCTCACGCGGCTGCTGGACGAGGCGGACACACAGTTCCGGGCCGATCCCGGCGGGCTCGCCCGGTACCAGCGCGAGCTCGGGGCGCATCGGTCAGGACTGCGGCGGGGTGGCGGTGTTTTCCGCGCGGTCGCCGCTGCGGAAGCTGACGTAGGCTTCGCCACGCAGTTCCTGCAGGAAGCGGTTGTACTCGTCTTCCAGCTTGCGGCGGCCGATGGTCTCGCGGACCTGGGCACGCTGGTTGTCGGTGGTCACGTCGGTCTGGCGGGTCGCCACGCGCTGCACGATGTGCCAACCGGCGTCGGTGCGGAACGGCTGGCTGACGCCGCCGTCCTGTAGGCCTTCGACCTGCTGGCCGAACGCCGGACCGAACGCGTCGGCCGGGAACCAGCCCAGATCACCGCCCTGGCCCTTGCTGTTGTTGTCCTCGGAGGACTCCCGGGCCACGGCCTGGAAGTCGGCACCGCCGGCAATGCGGGCACGCAGGGTGTCGATCTTGGCCTTGGCGGCGGCGTCGGTCTGGTGGTCGTCCACGCGCACCAGGATGTGGCGGCCGTGGAACTCGGTGACCGTGTGCTCACCGGTGGCGGCGCTGGCATCGCGCACTTCCACCAGCTTCAGCAGCTGGAAGCCGCTCGGGCCGCGGATCGGGCCGACCACTTCGCCGGGCTTCATCTTTTCCATCAGCTGGGCGAACGCGGTGGGGATCTCGTCCAGGCTGCGCCAGCCCAGGTCGCCGCCTTCCAGTGCGTTCGGGCTGTCCGAATAGCGCACGGCTGCGGCGTTGAAGTCCAGCTCGCCCTTGTCCAGCAGGGTCTTCACGCCATCGGCCTTCTTCTGGCCGGTGGCGATCTGGTCGGCGTTGGCGCCGTCGGGCAGGGCGATCAGGATGTGCGCCAGGTGGTACTGGTTGCCCACCGTGGCCTGCTGCTTCAGGGCGGCGTCGACTTCACCCTCGCTGACGCTGATGCGGCTCTGCGCGAAGCTCTGGCGCAGGCGCTGCACGGTGATCTCGTCACGCACCGAAGCGCGGAAGTCGTTGAAGTCGATGCCGTCATGGGCCAGGCGCTGGCGCAGGGCGTCCAGGTTCGACCCATTCTGCTGGGCGATGGAATTCATCGCCTGGTTCAGCTCCTGGTCGCTGACCCGGATGCCGCTGCCCTGGGCGCGGGCCACCTGCAGCTTGACCAGCACCAGGCGCTCGAGCACCTGGCGGCTGAGCACGTCTTCCGGCGGCAGCTGGTTTTCACGGCCGGCGTACTGCGCCTTGATGTTGGCGATCGCACGCTGGAGCTCGCTCTGCAGGATCACGTCCTCATCGACGACGGCGGCGATGCGGTCAAGCGGCTGCGCCTCCTGGGCAAGCACCTGCAGGGGGGCGGACACGCTGGACACCGCCAGCAGCGAGGCGAGAAGAACGGGGAAGCGCTTGGTCATGGGATCAGGTTCGGATCGTAGTCATCCCGGGTCGCCCCGGTGTTGCTCGGCGGCACGAGATAGAGGTCGTCGCGGTTGTAGCCGAGGATAGCACGGCGCAGGGTACGGTCCGTGTCCTGGCCCAGGGAGCTCAGACCCTTGAGCACGAACTCCAGCTGGATGGCGTTGTTCATCTCGCCTTCGCGGTTGCGGACGTAGCGGCGGGCGACCGCACGCACGGCCAGGCAGCAGCTGTCCCACTGGACGCCGGCGATGATTTCCAGCGGTTCCTTGTCCTGCAGCGAGTAGTAGTAGCGGCCGACCAGGCTCCAGCGCGCATTCAGCGGGTACAGGAACGACAGGTCGGCCTGTTCCAGCAGCGTGCGGTCATGCTTGTTGGCGGTGGCCGGGGCGCCGGAGTTGATGCGGTAACGGTAGCTGAGGTTGATCACGCCATCGTTGGGCATCAGGTAGCGGGCGCGGACGCTGGCCAGATCCTCGCGCTTGTACTTGGGGTCCCACTGGTAGGTGGCACCCAGGGTCCAGCGGTCGTTGATCATGTAGTTGCCGTCGGCGATCCACGCCGACTTGCCCTTCTCCACCGGCGCGCCGCCTGGGGTCACGGTCACCCGCGACTCGTCGAAGTACTGGATCTGGCCGATGGCGGCCGAGAACCGTTCCTTGCCGGTGGTCTGGTCGATGAAGCGGGTGCCCAGTGCCAGGGTCAGCTGGTTGGCATCGTTCTGGCGGTCGGCGCCGGTATAGCGCGAGTCGCGGAACAGCTGGCCCCAGCTGAAGGTGAAGTCACGGGTGTCGAAGATCGGCAGGTCGTCCTGGTTGCGGTACGGCGTGCGCAGGTAGAACAGGCGCGGCTCCAGCGTGTGCAGGAACGACTTGCCGCCGATGGTGGTCTCGCGATCGAAGAACAGGCCGGCGTCGATGCTGCCGATCGGCAGGCTGCGGCTGGGCGATTTGTTGCCGCGCAGCTGCTCCGGCGTGGCGGTGTTCGGGTCGATGCCCTGCGAGACCAGCACGTTGCGGCGGACGCTGTCGGCCAGGCCCTGGTCCAGGTCGTAGCCGGTGTAGCGGTAGGCCAGGGTCGGGGTGACGTACCAGGCCGCGCCGCTGATCGGGAACGACACGTACGGCTTCACGTCCAGGCGCGAGCCGCCGTACATGCGCTGGGTCTGGCCGTTGCGCGTGTACTGCAGGTCCGGGCCGGCGCTGGCGTCGTACTTGAAGTTGATGTCGTCGTGGGTGAAGCGCACCGCTTCGGCGTAGACGCCGGTTTCCAGCCACGGCAGGACCGGCTTGTCCCAGTTGAAGTACAGGCGCGGCTGGCGGTTGTAGGGCAGCGCGCTTTCGTTGAGGGTGTAGTCGGTCAGCTGCCAGCGGTCGGCCATGATGCCGGCCGTCCAGTTCTTGCCGGTGCCGTACAGGCCCACGGTGCTCTGCAGGTTCGAGGCGGTCACCCCGACCAGGCGGTTGGCGAAATCCTCGACGTAGCGTTCGTCGCTGACCCAGGCCAGGTTGGCGCGCGCCTGCCAGTGGTCATCCACGTTGTGGTAGCCGCTGAACATGACGCGGCCGCGGTCGCGGTCGCGCAGCTTGTCGTTGGGAATGTAGGCGGTCAGCAGCTCGCCGCGGCCGCCGTTGTAGAGGTAGCGGAACTCGTTGTCGAGCATCAGGCCACGCCGGCTCATGTAGCGCGGCATCAGCGTGTCGTCGTAGTTCGGCGCCAGGTTCAGGTAGATCGGCTGGGTGTAGTCGAAACCGTTGCGGCCGGACATGCCCAGCTGCGGGAACAGCAGGCCGGTCTTGCGGCGGTCATCGATCGGGAACTTGAAGTACGGCGCCCACAGCACCGGCACCTTGCCGATGCGCAGCACGGCATTGCGCGCGGTGCCGAAGCCCTCGTCGTTGTCCACTTCGATCTGCGGCGCCGACAGCTTCCACACCGGCTGCGACGGGTCGCAGGTGGTGTAGGTGGAGCGGTGCATCTGGCCGACCGCACCCTGCAGGTCGACCGACTCGGCATCGCCGTTGCCGCGGCGCGACACCAGCTGGTACTTGATGTCGGTGATCTTGTGGGTGTCGCTTTCCTGGTTGCCCTCGGCGCGCTTGGCGACCATGCGGATCGAGGAGTCCTGGTAGCGGACATTGCCGTCGGCGATGTAGTTGCCGCTCTCGGTATCGAAACTCAGCTTGTCGGTGCCGACGAACTGGTCGCCCCGGCGCAGTGCCACGTTGCCTTCGTACTGCGGCACGGTGGTGGTGCCCAGCAGCTGGTCGCCCTCGATGTCGGTCGGCTGCTGCTCGCGCGCGGCGCTGGCGGCGGCCTTGTCCTGCCCGGGGACCGGGGTGGGGGCATCGGTGAACGCGGGAATCACGTCGGTAGCCGGGCACAGGCCCCAGTTGAGCGGCTTTTCATCGGCCATTGCCGGCAGGCAGATGGCGATGCTCAGAGGCAGGGGAAGCAGGCGGAGGGCTCGGCGCACGCGGTTCGGATTCGGGCGAAAACGGACGGTAGCTTGCCCCATCCCTTGCATAGGGGCAATGAAGGCGGACGGATCCCGCCGGTTCGGGTTCATCCGGCGGCGGTCCCGGCAGGGTCCTGCATCAGGGCCCGGACATGGGCCACGCTGCATTCGGCAAGGGCCTGCAGGTCGTAGCCGCCTTCCAGCATCGAGACCACCCGGCCGGCCGCATGGCGACGCGCCAGCGCATGCAGTTCGCGGGTGATCCAGGCGAAATCGTCGGTTTCCAGCATCAGGTCGGCCTGCGGGTCGCGCAGGTGGGCATCGAAGCCGGCCGAGATCAGCAGCAGCTGCGGGCGGAAGTCGTCGATGGCCGGCAGCATCTCGTCGGCCCACACATTGCGGAAGCGGAAACCGCCGCTGCCCGGGGGCAGCAGGATGTTCATCAGGTTGCCCGCACCGCGGTCGCGGCGCAGGCCGGAATTGGGGAACAGCCCGGCCTGGTGGGTGCTGTAGTAGGACACCCGGGCGTCGTGCTGGAAGATGTCCTGGGTGCCATTGCCATGGTGGACGTCGAAATCGACCACGGCGATCCGCTCCAGGCCGTGGCGGTCACGGGCGTGGGCGGCGGCGATGGCGATGTTGTTGAGCAGGCAGAAGCCCATCGCCGTGCTGCTGGTGGCGTGGTGGCCCGGTGGCCGCACCGCGCAGAATGCCAGCGGGTCCCCGCCCAGCATCACCGCGTCGACCGCCGCCACGCCGGCGCCGGCGGCATGCACGGCGGCACTGGCCGAGCCGGGCGAGGTCCAGGTGTCCATGTCGAGCTGGCGCAGCGGCGCGGTCTGCGGCTGCAGGACGAAGTCGAGCAGGGCGCTGTCGTGGACGCGGGTCAGATCGCCGAACTTGGCCGGCGGCGCCTCGCGCCAGTCCAGCTGGCCGGGGAACGCGGCGTGCAGGGCGTCCAGCACATGCTGCAGGCGTTGCGGGCATTCCGGATGACCGGCGCCGGGGTCATGCAGCAGGCAGGACGGATGGGTGAAGACCAGCATCGTGCCGACTCAGCGCTGGCGCTGCTGCGGCTGCGGCTGCCACAGCGCTTCGCCGTGGCCATCGGCGCGGGCCAGCACCCGGGCCAGCACGAACAGCAGGTCCGACAGCCGGTTGAGGTACTGCAGCGCCTCGCTGCGCACGGCCTCGTGGCGGGCCAGGGTGACCGTCTCGCGCTCGGCGCGGCGGACGATGGTGCGGGCCAGGTGGCAGCGGGCGGCGGCCTCGCCGCCGGCCGGCAGGATGAATTCCTTCAGCATCGGCAGGCCGGCGTTGTAATGGTCCAGCTGCTGCTCCAGGGCGGACACGTCGGCGGCGTGGATCGCGGCGTGGCCGGGAATGCACAGCTCGGCGCCCAGGTCGAACAGCTGGTGCTGCAGATGCACCACCAGCGCGCGCACGTCGTCGGGCAGCGCCGTGGCCAGCAGCAGGCCGAGCGCGGCATTGGCTTCGTCAACGGTACCGTAGGACGCCACGCGGGCGTCATCCTTGGCCACGCGCTGGCCGTCGCCAAGGCCGGTACTGCCGTCGTCGCCGGTGCGGGTGTAGATGCGCGAGAGGCGATGGCCCATGGCGTGGCTCAGTGACGGATGTCGCGGCGGGCCTGCTGGAGCTTCAGTACCTGCTCCACGGCCAGCTGCAGGGCGGCGGCCAGCGCCACGTAGATCGCCGTCGTACGCAGGTACGGGCCGAACCACTGCGCGTAGTTCTGTGCCCAGCCGGCCAGCGTCGGTTCGGCCACGTTGCGGCTGGTCCAGTAGAAGCCACCCTGTGCCAGCAGGTGACAGACCGCCACCGAGGCCACCAGCAGCAACGTGCCCTTGGCCAGCACCGGCCAGCGTGCGCCCTGGTAGTTGCGGCCCAGCAGCATGCCGCCGGCCCACAGCGAGAAATACGCCGGCAGCAGCAGCCAGTAGCCCGGCGAAACGCAGTAGTGCTGCCAGAAATCCAGGCCGCTGCTGCGGATCACGATCCAGTCCACCAGCACGGCGAACACCATCAGCAGCGGGAACGCCCAGCGCGTCCAGGTGGCCAGGTAGAAGCCACCGATGAAGAACACGGCCCAGGAGGCATCGGGGATCGCCGCGAAGTGGTTGACCCGGGTCGCCGCCAGCACCAGCACGAGCACGGACAGGACGAAGGCACGGTTGGCGGTGGCGGACATGGCAGCGGGCCCGGAGCGGATTCAGGTTTCATTCTAGCCCGCCGCGCCGGTTGGCGCAGGTCGGGCGCCGTTGGGTGTTCGGGCGGGGCGAGCGCGTATCATGAACACCATGAGTGAACGACATGACGTGCTGATCGTCGGTGGTGGCTTGGTCGGTGCCAGCCTGGCCATCGCCCTGGACCGGCTGGGCCGCGACGTGGGCCTGCTCGAAGCCAGCCCGGCCGGCGAGCTGCCGGCGGTGTTCGACCAGCGCAACCTCAGTTTCGCCGCTGCCACGGTCAATGCACTGACCGCCCTGGGGGTCATGCAGAAGCTGGCGATGGCACCGGGTCCGATCCGCCGCATCCATGTCAGCCGTGCCGGCGATTTCGGCCGCGTGCGGCTGGAGGCAGGCGACTACGACCGGCCGTGGTTCGGCCAGGTGGTGGTGGCGCGTGACTTCGGCCAGGCGCTGGAAGCGCGCCTGCAGGAGCTGCCGCGGCTGCGGCGCTACCGGCCGATGCGGTTCCTTGGCCTGGGCAAGGTGGTCGACGGTTACCGCCAGGTGCGGGTGGCCGACGAGGCCGGCGAGCGCGTGCTGCAGGCGCGGCTGGTGGTGGGGGCCGATGGCACGACCAGTGGCGTGCGCGACGCGCTGGGCATCGAGGTCGATCGCCATGATTTCCAGCAGACCCTGTTCGTCGCCCGGGTGCGCAGCCAGCGCGCGCCGGACGGCACCGCCTGGGAGCGCTTCACCGATACCGGCCCGACCGCGTTGCTGCCGCGGGGTGACCGTCATTTCGGCTGCGTGCACGGCGTGGCACGCGAGCAGGCCGATGCGGTGATGGCGCTGGACGATGCCGCCTGGCTGCAGCGCCTGCAGAACGCGATCGGCTGGCGTGCCGGTCGCTTGCTCGAATCCGGCCCGCGCAGCGCGTATCCGCTCATCCAGGTGCTGGCGCGCGCGCTGGCCGGTGAGCGCACGGTGCTGCTCGGCAATGCTGCGCAGACCATCCATCCGCTGGGCGCGCAGGGCTTCAACCTGGGCCTGCGCGATGCACTGACCCTGGCCGAACTGCTGGAGGATGCGCAGGACGATGCCGGCAGCGATGCTCTGCTGCAGGCCTACGTCGCGCGCCGCGAGGACGACCGCCGGCAGACGGTGGCGTTCTCCGGCGGACTGGCGCGCCTGACCAGCAACCCGGCGCCGTTGATGCGGCCGTTGCGCAGCCTCGGCCTGGTGGCCGCGCAGCGCGCGTCGGTGCAATCGATGCTGGTCGGTGGCGCGATGGGCTTCCGCGGCGAAGTGCCACGCCTGTGCCGCGGAGAAGCCGCATGAGCCGGCGCGCGCGTCTTGATGTGGCCATCGTCGGCGGTGGCGTGGTCGGTGCCGCGTGTGCGCTGGCGCTAGCCGATGCCGGACTGTCGGTGGCGCTGGTCGAGGGCCGCGAACCAGCGCCGTGGCAGGCCGCACAGCCGGACCTGCGCGTGTTCGCCTTCGCCGCTGACAATGTTCAGCTGTTGAACCGCCTCGGCGTGTGGCCGGCCATTGCCCAGGCCCGTGCCTGGCCCTACCGGCGCATGCAGGTGTGGGACGCGGCCGGTGGCGAGGATCTGCTGTTCGATGCCGATCGCTTCGGTCGACGCGAGCTGGGGTACATCGTCGAGAACGGCCTGCTGCAGGATCGCCTGTGGTCGGCACTGCCGGCGGCGGGCGTGCAGCTGCACTGCCCGGCACGGGTGGACGCGCTGGAGCAGGACGAGGACGGTGTGCGCCTGCGCTTGGATGACGGGCGTCGCCTGGAAGCGGCGTTGGCGGTGGCCGCTGACGGCGCCGAATCGACCCTGCGCCAGCTGGCCGGCATCGAGGTCGAGCGCCACGACTACCACCAGCGAGGCGTGGTGGCCTACGTGGACAGCGATCTCCCCAACCAGGCCACGGCCTGGCAGCGCTTCCTGCCGAGCGGGCCGCTGGCGCTGCTGCCGGTGGCCGAGCGCCGCAGCTCGATCGTCTGGACCCTGCCCGAGGACGAGGCGGCGCGCGTGCTGGCGCTGGACGAGGACAGCTTCAACCGCGAACTGACCCGCGCCTTCGCGGCACGCCTGGGTGAGCTGCGCTTGGCATCGCCACGTGCGGCATTCCCGCTGCGCCGCCAGTTGGCCCGTCACTACGTGGCCGGTCGCGTGCTGGCATTGGGAGACGCCGCCCATGTGGTGCATCCGCTGGCCGGGCAGGGCGTGAACCTGGGGCTGCGCGATGTCGCCGCCCTGCAGCAGTGGCTGGCGCCCTCGGCAGAGCGCCGCGGCCAGCCGCGGCTGTCACCGCAGCGCCTGCAACGCTGGGCACGCGAACGCCGCAGCGACAACCACGTCGCTGCCTACAGCTTCGATGCGATCAACCGCCTGTTCTCCAACGACGAAATGCACCTGACCCTGGCGCGCGGCCGCGCGCTGGGCTGCGTCGGCAAGTGGCCGCCGCTGGTGCAGGCGTTCTGGAAGCGCGCCGCCGGCGTCTGAAGCAAAAAGGGGACGGAGGGGATTAAGTCGTATGTGCACATGCGACTTAATCCCCTCCGTCCCCTTTTTTCAGTCAACCAGCCATCCGGCCAGGTCGGTGCGGTCCAGCTTGCCGCGATGCCTGCGGTCCAGCGAGTTGAATTCGTCGGCCAGCGCTGGGTTGGCCTGTGCTTCCTCGCGGCTGATGAAACCATCGCCATTCACGTCGAGGTCGCTGAAGCGGATGCGGTACTGGCCGACCACGCTGCTGGGCTCCAGCGAGCGCACGGTCACCTGGGCCTCGCCGGCCGGCTGTGCAATCTCGACGCTGCCGGTCACCCGCCCGGCATCCAGCGGTTGCTGGCGGATGGCACCGCCGGTCGGGCCCAGCGGCTGGCTCTGCGCAGGGGTCGATGGGCCGTGCTGGGCCATGGCCGGTACCGCGGCCAGCAGAATGGTCAACAGCAGGACAGCACGTGGAAGGTTCATGACAGGCTCCTTGCCAAAGGGGTACCGGGAGCGTACTCCCGGCACCCTGTGCCGCCGATGACGGATCAGCGCAGCGGCGAGGCCAGCACGGTGATCTCTTCACGATCGTGATAGAGCTGCTTGGCGCGCACCACCAGCGGCTTGCCGGCCTGGTCCTGGAACAGATCCAGGCACAGCCGGGTTTCGTCCCAGCGCTTCTTCATCGGCAGCTTCAGGTTGAAGATCGCGTGCCGGCACCAGCCTTCGCGGAACCAGGTGGCCATGCGTTCGGCGACGCGACGCGGCTGCTCGACCATGTCGCAGACCATCCAGTCCAGCGGTTGTTCCGGGTGCCAGTGGAAGCCGTCGGCGCGCAGGTGCTCGACCAGGCCGGTGTCCAGCACGTGCTGGCGCAGCGGGCCGTTGTCGATGCTCAGTACGTGCATGTGCTGGCGGGTCAGCACCCAGGTCCAGCCGCCGGGGGCGGCGCCCAGGTCGGCTGCGCGCATGCCAGGCCTGGCCAGCGCCTCGCGTTCCTCCGGCGTCAGCAGGGTCAGCAGTGCTTCGTCCAGCTTCAGCGCCGAACGCGAGGGCGCTTCGGGCAGCAGTTTCAGGCGCGGAATGCCCAGCGCCCACGGCGCGCTGTCGGCCGGGTCGGCCACGCAGACGAACGCGTGGGTGCCATCGACGAACACCACGTGCAGGCGCGGCAGACGGTTGTTCGGCTTGTCGCTGAGCTTGCCGGCCTTGCGCAGCGCCGGGCGCAGTGCATTGCCGAAGGCTCGCGCCAGCCCGGACAGCGGCTTGCCAGCGTCCGAATCGGGGTGCTCCACCCAGAGGTCGCCGAAGCGCGGCGCATCGGCCAGCACTTCCAGCATCGGGGTGATGCGATCGCTCGGGTCCAGTTGCGGCAGCTCGGCCAGCACGACCAGCTTCTGCCGCGCGAAGATCAGTTCACGCCAGCGCAGGCGTGGCGCCAGTGCTGCAGCGTCGTCGCACATGAAAAGCACATAGCCGTCATTGCGCTGGGTGCGCGCATAGCCAGCGAAACCGGCTTCACCGGCGCGGAACTGCAGCTCGCCGGCCAGCTCGGGTTCGAAGCCCTGCCGGCACAGGCACAGCAGGCCGATGCCGGTCTCAGTAACGGGCGCCATCGCTTTCCCCATAGGTTCGCAGCACGCTGCGCGCGGCGTCGCGGTCCAGGCCCTGCACCACTTCGATGCCGCGCTTGTTGAGTTCGCCCACCCAGTCGGCCGGCAGCGGGCCTTCGTCGAACGGCGTCAGTTCCTCGACGTCGGCCGCACTGGCACCGATCAGCAGCCGGTCGATGCCGGCCCAGACGGTGGCGCCGTAGCACTGGCAGCAGGGCTGCGAGCTGGTGGCCAAGGTGACCGGCGACAGCACCGCGTTCAGGCGCGGGGTCTGCAGGCGTTGCTGGGCCAGCATGTAGGCCATGTTCTCGGCGTGCGCCAGCGAGGTCGCGTGCGGCATCACCCGGTTCACGCCCGCGGCGATCACCTTGTCATCCGGACCGAACACCACGGCGCCGAACGGGCCGCCGCTGGCGTGCTCGACGTTCAGCCGCGACAGCTCGATCGCCAGCGCGACCTTGGCCTCGTCGCCCGGATATCGACGATCCAGGTCGATCTGGTCGTGGATCCAGGCGGGAAGGGTCAGGTGGACTTGCGCGTACAGCATCGCGGGGGTGCCTCGTAGGGATGGAAGAAGGTGCGGTTGCTTGGGAAACCGGCGCGCAGTGTAGCTGCACCGGCCTGTATCGGGTGTGGCGGTGGGTCAGCCCGGCGAGCCAGTGCGGATCACCACGTACTGCTTGCGGAACTCCAGCCCGGCCTGCGGCCAGCTGGCCGCGTAGGCGCGCAGCAGGGGCAGGGCGGCGGCGAAGTCGTGGCCGTTGACCCGGCAATCGGCCTCGCACAGGCCATCGGCATCGCGCGAGGCGAACAGGCGGATGGCCAGGAAAGAACGCGTCTTCAGCAGCGCATCGAATGCACCGATGCTGCGGGTGAACAGGCAGCAGGGGCAGGAGCCATGATCGTCTTCGCTGCGGGGGCCGGTGTCCATCTCATGCTCGCGGTAATGCGCCAGTGGACCGAGCACCACGGTGCGTTCGAGTTCCTGGCCGTCAGCGCCGGCCGGATAGGTCAGGCCCATCATCGGCAGCCCCTGCGCGTCTTCGGCGCCGATCGCGGTCTGCAGGGTCGCAAGGTCTACCCGTACCCAGGCCTGGAAGCCGGACAGCAGCGATGCCTGCTCATCGGTACCGTTGGCATGCTGGTACTCGAACAGGCCATCGGCGAACAGCACGGGATGCTGGCTCTCGACGACGGTGGAAGTCTGCCAGCCGCCGTTGTCGCGCGCGTGCGCGGCCACCGCATGCGGGGTCAGGCGCAGGCCGCTGTCCAGCAGCAGCGCGCCGCCGTCGACGCGGCTGGCAGTGCCGGTCTCCTGCAGGACCTGCTGCAGCAGCGGGAGGAGGGCGGCGGAGGTCATGGTCATGTCAGGCCTGTGGGTGGATGGGGTGGAGCATCCAGGCAGGGCCTGGGGATCTAGCGGTCGAGCGCGTCGAGTTCGGCGCGATATCGCTGCGCGTCGGGCTGCTGCTGCGGGTCGTTGCCGTGGTCGCGCAGCCAGCTTTCCAGTTCGCGGCGATAGTCCGCGCGGAACTCGGCATTGCCCGGGCTGAAGTGCAGCTTGCGCGCCGCCACCTCCACCCGCTCGCGCGCGCTGGCCCGGGCCTGGGCCAGCCCGTGCGGGGATTCGTTGGTGAGGATGACGAAGTTGCGCGGGAAACCCGGCGTGTACTTGACCACGAACGGCTGCTCGCGCGCCGGGATGCGGATGGCGTTTTCCAGCGGCCACAGCGAGGCGGTGTTGGTGTGGAACACCACGTCCACATCGCGGCCCTCGGCGGTACGCAGCACCCCTTCGTAGCGCCAGATGTACTGTTCGTTGAGCGTGGAGCTGGTCCGCTCGGCCTTGACGATCACCGCTTCACCGCGCTCGCCCACCATGTTGAGGAAGGTGGCGTTGAGGAAATGGCCGAGGAACATGTTGAGCATCGCCAGCGGGAACACCACGATGGCGTAGCCCGGAAAGCGCCGCCACCACGAGACCAGCCCGGCCAGCACCATCGCTGCAAAGAACGTCAGCAGCGGATGCTGCGAGATGAACCAGAGCAGGACGGACAGGGCGGTGATCATCGTCGCGGTCGTGCGGGCGCCATCCAGGCGCCCGCGCAGGTCCTCAGGCCGACCAGGTGTCGCGCAGGGTCACGCTGCGGTTGAACACCGGCTTGGCCTCGCTGTGATCGCGGCGGTCGGCAACGAAGTAGCCGGTACGTTCGAACTGGAACGACTGCTCCGGCGCGGCGCTGGCCGCGGCCGGCTCGACATAGCCGGTGACGGTGCGGCGCGATTCCGGGTTCAGGTAGTCGCGGTAGGTCTTGCCTTCCGATTCGTCGTCCGGGTTTGGCACCGAGAACAGGCGGTCGTACAGGCGGATCTCGGCCGGCACGCCATGCACGGCGCTGACCCAGTGGATGGTGCCCTTGACCTTGCGGTTGGCGCCTTCCATGCCCGGGCGCGATTCCGGGTCCAGCCAGCCGCGCAGCTCGGTGATGGTGCCATCGGCATCCTTGATCACTTCGTCGCAGCGGATGATGCCGGCGCCGCGCAGGCGCACTTCGCCACCCGGCACCAGGCGCTTCCAGCCCTTCGGCGGCACTTCGGCGAAGTCCTCGCGGTCGATCCACACCTCGCGTGCGAACGGCACTTCGCGGCTGCCGAAGCGCTCGTCCTTGGGATGGTTGCTGAAGGTCAGCAGCTCTTCATGGCCTTCCGGCAGGTTGGTCAGCACCAGCTTGACCGGATCGACCACCGCCATGCGGCGCGGCGCGGCGCTGTCCAGGTCTTCGCGCAGCGCGCCTTCCAGCACGCTGAAGTCGATCAGCGAATTCTGCTTGCTGATGCCCACGCGCTCGGCGAACAGGCGCATCGCGGCCGGGGTGTAGCCGCGTCGGCGCAGGCCCTGCAGGGTCGGCATGCGCGGGTCTTCCCAGCCGTCCACCAGCTGTTCGGTGACCAGCGCCATCAGCTTGCGCTTGCTCATCACCGTGTAGTTGATGTTCAGGCGCGAGAACTCGATCTGGCGCGGCTTGGCGGCTTCGCGCGGCAGGCCGGCATCGACCAGCGGCTGGGTCAGCGCGTCGTCATGGGCGAAATCGACGTTGTCCACGCACCAGTCGTACAGCGGGCGGTGGTCTTCGAATTCCAGCGTGCACAGCGAGTGGGTGATGCCCTCGATCGAATCACCCAGCGCGTGGGCGAAATCGTACATCGGGTAGATCGGCCACGCAGTGCCGGTGTTCTGGTGCTCGACGTGCTTGATGCGGTACAGCGCCGGGTCGCGCAGGTTGATGTTGCCGCTGGCCATGTCGATCTTGGCGCGCAGGGTGCGCGCGCCATCCGGGAATTCGCCGGCGCGCATGCGGCGGAACAGGTCGAGGTTCTCCTCGACGCTGCGGTCGCGCCACGGCGACGGACGGCCCGGCTCGGTCAGGGTGCCGCGGTAGGCGCGCACTTCCTCGGCCGACAGGTCGCAGACATAGGCCTTGCCCTGCTCGATCAGCTTTTCGGCGGCCAGGTAATAGGCCTGGAAGTAGTCCGAGGCGTGGCGCAGCTCGTTCCACTCGAAGCCCAGCCAGCGCACGTCGTCCTGGATCGCAGCCACGTATTCCGGATCTTCCTTGGCCGGGTTGGTGTCGTCGAAGCGCAGGTTGCAGACGCCGCTGAACTCACCGGCGATGCCGAAGTTCAGGCAGATCGACTTGGCGTGGCCGATGTGCAGGTAGCCGTTCGGCTCGGGCGGGAAGCGGGTCTTGATCGCCTGATGCTTTCCACTGGCCAGGTCCTCGCGCACGATCTGGCGGATGAAATCGCGCTTCTCGTGGCTGTCGGCGGGGGTCTCGGGGCTGGCGGGGGTGTGCTCGGACATGAGTCGGCGAAAAGAAAGGCAGAAAGACCAACAGTCTAGCGCGTACGGGGCAGGGCTGCCCGGTGGCGGATGGGGATGCCGGCCAGCGGCCGGCACTACCCGCCCATCTTCCGGTAGTGCCGGCCGCTGGCCGGCGGAACGCGGATCGACGCGCAGGTCGGTAGCGCCGGCCGCCGGCCGGCGGAATGGGGATCGACGCGCAGGTCGGTAGTGCAGGCCGCTGGCCGGCGGAACGCGGATCGACGCGCAGGTCGGTAGTGCTGGCCGCTGGCCGGCAGAATGGCCATGCGCCGTCACCGCCACCATTCAGCCCCCGGGCGTATGCTGGAACCCTGTCCCACGGAGCCGCCGCATGCACATCGTGTACAAGGCCGACAACCTGTTCGACGCCCATCTGGTCAAGCACGCGCTGGAAAACGCCGGCATCCCGGCCTTTGTGTTCGGCGAGCAGCTGCTGGGCGGCATGGGCGAGCTGCCGTTGTTCGGCGTGCTGCGGGTCGGCATCCCCGACGCGGCGCGGCCGCAGGCGGAGGACATCATCGCCGCGCTGGACTTGGGCCCGGCCGCGGACGCCCCCATTTCCGATGCAGACGATTGGGCCGGACAGCCGGCGTAGGAGTGCATCATGTTGGGAATTGGCCAGGGCATCCTCGGCATCGGGGCCTTCAAGCAGCGCCTGCCGCGCCCGGAAGAGGCACTGCCGGGACGTGAGCAGCCATTGCCGCTGCACAGCAACCAGCACTTCGTGAACAGCCATCCGCTGAAGGACCGCTTCGCCGGCCTGCAGCAGATCCGTTTCGCGCTGGGCTGTTTCTGGGGCGCCGAGCGCAAGTTCTGGACCGAGCCGGGCGTGTACAGCACCTCGGTCGGCTACGCCGGCGGCATCACCCCGAACCCGACCTATGAAGAGGTCTGCTCGGGCCTGACCGGCCACACCGAAGTGGTGCAGGTGGTGTTCGACCCGGCGGTGGTGAGCCTGGAACGGCTGTTGCAGCTGTTCTGGGAAAGCCACGACCCGACCCAGGGCATGCGCCAGGGCAACGACACCGGCACCCAGTACCGTTCGGCGATCCATGCCACTGACGAGGCACAGTACGCCGCTGCGCTGGCCAGCCGCGAGGCCTACCAGGCACAGCTGGATGCGGCCGGCTACGGCCCGATCACCACCGAGATCGTGTATCCGGCACCGGCGTACTACTACGCCGAGGACTACCACCAGCAGTACCTGGCGAAGAATCCGAACGGCTACTGCGGTATTGGTGGCACCGGCGTAAGCTGCCCGATCGGGCTGGATGTGGAGGCGCCGCGCTGACGCGCGGTGGTCCGCCTGCGGCGGGCAGAAGCCAAAGCCAAAGCCAAAGCCAAAGCCAAAGCCAAAGCGGCTCTGGGTTGCTGATGGTTGGGCGGGACGGGGGCGGCCGGCAGGACACGCCGTAAACCCGTCCATGGGGGCTCGATGGCGCCATCCATGGCGCCAACGGTCCTGCCAGCCGCCCCCGTCCCACCTTCGACAGTTTCCCGGTGACGGTGGGAAAGAGCATGGGGTTACTGACGAACTGAAGGACGCGGCTTTCGCCGCGTCCTTTTTGTTTGTTTCTGCATTCCCCTTGGAGAGCCGAAGCCAGCGGCAGGAGCCGCTGCCAACGTCGCTTGCGACGGCCCGGCGGGTGCCGGTCAGGACGACCGGCATAGCCATGCTCGGCTCCGAGCAAGCGAAGCGTGCGACCCGCGTTTGCTCTTCTTTCTTTCTTTCTTTCTTCCGTGGCGAGCGGCCACAGGAAACTGTCAGAGGGCGGGCGGGTTGGGTTCGCGGGAGTGTCCGCCGCATGGATGCGGCGGCCAAGCCTCCAGGGATGGATTCACGGCGTCTCCCGCGAACCCAACCCGCCCGACCCAGCACGGCTGTTGCTTCATGCCTTTCGCGACCAACCGCCCCGCCACGAGGGGCTCAGCCGTTGGCCGGAATCACAGTGCCGCGCGGATCCGCTCGCGCAGTGCTTCCAGATCCTTGGCAAACGCCTCGATACCCGTCGCCAGCTTCTCGGTGGCCATCGGATCGGCCGCCAGGTCCGCCGCGAACGTCGCCGCGTCGATCGGGGTCACCGCCGCGCCATCGGCGGCGCTGGCCACCAGCTTGCGCGGCAGCTCGCCGTGGTCGGCGTCCAGCTTCTCCAGCAGGTCCGGCGAAATCGTCAGGCGGTCGCAGCCGGCCAGCGCTTCGATCTGCGCGGTCGAACGGAACGAGGCGCCCATCACCACCGTCTTCGAACCACGGCGCTTGAATTCGGCATAGACGCCGCGCACGAACTTCACGCCCGGGTCTTCGTCGATGGTGGCCGGGGTCTGGCCGTTGGCCACGTACCAGTCCAGGATGCGGCCGACGAAGGGGGAGATCAGGAACGCGCCGGCCTCGCTGCAGGCCAGCGCCTGGGTCGGGTTGAAGATCAGGGTCAGGTTGCAGTCGATGCCTTCGGCCTGCAGCACGCGCGCGGCTTCCACGCCTTCCCAGGTCGCGGCGATCTTGATCAGGATCTTCTCGCGCGGCACGCCGGCATCGGCGTACATCTGGATGAACTGGCGCGCCTTGGCCACGGTGGCAGCGGTGTCGTGGGCCAGGTCGGCATCCACCTCGGTGGACACCCGGCCCGGTACCAGCGTGCTCAGCAGCGTGCCGACGCCGATGGTCAGGCGGTCGGCCACCGCGTGCACCACGGTTTCACGGTCGCCGCCCTGCTGGCGGCCCCAGGCCAGTTCACGTTCGATCAGGTCGGCATAGACCGGCAGGTCCAGCGCCTTCTTCACCAGGGTCGGGTTGGTGGTGCAGTCCACCGGCTGCAGGCGCTTGATCGCCTCGTAGTCACCGGTATCGGCAACGACCACGGACAGTTCGCGCAGCTGGGACAGTTTGGACGGGGTACTCATTACGGCTCCTGGTGCAAGGGAATCGAATCGCGCGCGGTGCGCAGCGGTAATCAGGGGTGATCGTTGTGGACAGCCGTCACGCGCAGGCGCAGCTTGCGGCCGCCGGGCGCGTTCCAGTCGATGCTCTGGCCGATCGCCAGGCCCAGCAGGGCAGTGCCGACCGGGGCCAGCACGGAGACCTTGCCTTCATCGACATTGGCTTCGCGGGGGAAAACCAAGGTCAGGACGTGCTTTTCGCCCGACACTTCATCTTCGCACTCCACGCGCGAATGCATCATGACGATGCCTTCGGGAATCTGGTCCGGCGCCAGCACGGTGGCCCGGTTGAGTTCTTCAGCAAGCGCGAGCGCGGCAGGCGTCTGGCTCAGCGCAGGGGACTCGAGCATGGCGTCCAGGCGGTCCATGTCGAAGGAAGAAACGGTGATCGACGGCGGCAGGCCGCTGGCGGTGTTCATGGTGAAGCTCCTTGGTTGAAAGCCATGCAAAAGGCGGCACCTGCTGGCGCCGCCTGTCTGTATTGTGGGGACAAATGCGGCCGGAATCGACTCCTGCCGATTCCGGGCCGGTGCTGCGGGGGCTCAGCCGTTCAGCGCGGGGCCGGGCAGGGCTGCCGCATCGGACGTGGTGTGCAGCGCATCCAGGGTGAACAGTGCCTGCGGCAAGCGCTTGAACTGGTCGGCCAGCTCCATCAGGAAGTCGTTCATGGCCGAGCTGCGGCGCCAGATCATGGCGATGCGGCGGCTGGGACGGCCCTCGCCGGTGAAATCGAGCAGGCGGATGTTGTTCGAGCGCGGCACCGGTGGCTGCACCGACAGGCTCGGCAGCAGGGTGATGCCGACGTCAGCGGCGACCATCTGGCGCAGGGTTTCCAGGCTGGTGGCGCGGAATTCGGACTTCTCGTTGGCGCCGAACAGGCGGCAGACTTCCAGCGCCTGGTCGCGCAGGCAATGCCCGTCTTCCAGCAGCAGCAGCTTCTGCGTGGCCAGCTCCTGCACGTCCAGGTGTTCGCGACGGGCCAGCGGGTGGCGGCCGGAGACGGCCAGCAGGAACGGTTCCTCGAACAGGAACTCGGCATGCAGCTGGTCATCGATCACCGGCAGCGCCAGCAACGCAGCATCCAGCTTGCCTTCGCGCAGGCGGTCCAGCAGCACGTCGCTCTTTTCCTCGACGAGCAGCAGTTCCAGCTCCGGGAAGCGTTCACGGATGCGCGGAATCACATGCGGCAGCAGGTACGGGCCGAGGGTCGGGAAGATGCCCAGGCGCACCGTGCCGGCTTCCGGGTCGCGGCTGCGTCGCGCCGCTTCCTTCAGTTGTTCCACTTCGGACACGATCACCCGTGCCCGTGCCGCCGCTTCCTGGCCGGCCGGGGTCAGCATCACCTTGCGCGGTGCGCGTTCCACCAGCGGCAGGCCCAGTTCCTCTTCCAGCTTGCGGATCTGGGTGGACAGCGTGGGCTGGCTGACGAAGCAGGAGGCGGCAGCCCGGCCGAAATGCTTGTGGTCGGCCAGGGCTACCAGGTACTTCAGATCACGTAGGTTCATCCTTACACCCCAAGGGTAACGGACCGGCTGACGGCGTGGTTACCCGACAGGCAGACAATGTTCCCGGTGATCTGGGAACGGTGGATCAGGCCGCTTCAGCAACGGCACCGCTGCTGTTGCTCACCGACGAGCGGATCAGGTGGTCGAACGCGCTCAGTGCGGCGGTCGAGCCGGCGCCCATGGCGATGATGATCTGCTTGTAGGGCACTGTCGTGCAATCGCCAGCAGCGAACACACCCGGCAGGTTGGTCTGGCCGCGGTCGTCGATGACGATTTCGCCACGCGGCGAAAGCGCCACCACATCCTTCAGCCACTCGGTGTTGGGCAGCAGGCCGATCTGCACGAAGATGCCTTCCAGCTCGACACGGTGGGCATCGCCGCCGATGCGGTCCTTGTACACCAGGCCGGTGACCTTGCTGCCGTCGCCCAGCACTTCGGTGGTCTGTGCGCTGGTCAGCACCGTCACGTTGGCCAGGCTGCGCAGCTTCTTCTGCAGCACTTCGTCGGCACGCAGGCTGGAATCGAACTCCAGCAGGGTTACATGCGACACGATGCCGGCCAGATCGATGGCCGCTTCCACGCCGGAATTGCCACCGCCGATCACCGCCACGCGCTTGCCCTTGAACAGCGGGCCATCGCAGTGCGGGCAATAGGCCACGCCCTTGTTGCGGTACTGGTCTTCGCCCGGCACGTTCATCTGCCGCCAGCGCGCGCCGGTGGACAGGATCACCGAACGCGACTTCAGCACCGCGCCGTTCTCCAGCTGCACCTGCACCAGGCCGTCTTCGCCGGCCGGCACCAGCGCGCTGGCACGCTGCAGGTTCATGATGTCCACGTCGTACTCGCGCACGTGCTGTTCCAGCGCCGTGGCCAGCTTCGGGCCCTCGGTCTCCTTCACCGAAATGAAGTTCTCGATGGCCATGGTGTCCAGCACCTGTCCACCGAAGCGCTCGGCGGCGATGCCGGTGCGGATGCCCTTGCGCGCGGCGTAGATCGCCGCTGCCGCACCGGCCGGGCCACCGCCGACCACCAGCACGTCGAAGGCGTCCTTGGCGGCGATCTTCTCGGCGTCGCGCTTGCCGGCATTGGTGTCCAGCTTGGCCACGATCTGCTCGAGGGTCATGCGGCCCTGGTCGAACACTTCACCGTTGAGGTACACGGTCGGCACCGACATGATCTCGCGCTTCTCGACTTCGTCCTGGAACAGGGCGCCGTCGATGGCCACGTGCCGGATGCGAGGGTTGAGCACCGCGGCCAGGTTCAGCGCCTGCACCACGTCCGGGCAGTTCTGGCAGGACAGCGAGAAGTAGGTTTCGAACGCGTACTCGCCTTCCAGGTTCTGCACCTGCTCGATCAGCTCGGCGGTGGCCTTGGACGGATGACCGCCGACCTGCAGCAGCGCCAGCACCAGCGAGGTGAATTCATGGCCCATCGGCAGGCCGGCGAAGGTCAGGTGGATATCCTGGCCCGGCGTGCCCAGGTCGAAGGACGGCACGCGGCCCTGGCCATCGCGCAGGACCTGCAGCGAGATCTTGTCCGACAGGCTTTCCAGGGTCTGCAGCAGCTCCAGCATTTCCTGCGACTTGGCGCCGTCGTCGGCGTGCGCGGTGATCTGGATCGGGCGGGTCACGCGCTCCAGATAGGTCTTCAGCTGCGACTGCAGGTTGGCGTCCAACATCGGTCTTCTCCTGGCTTCAGGCAAACAGGGGGCGTGGCACCGCTGTACAAGGTAGCGGACCAGCTGGGGGTAGGGGTGAACCCAAGACAGCGACCGTGGAAGGGGCTGGCTGGCCAAGGCGGGCGAGCGTTGGCTGTCTTGGGTTCACCCCCACGCCGGCAGAGCACCGGCATGGGGATGAAGGGCGCGCCGTGGCGTGGGGCCATGGCAGGCCGGTACGGCGTTAGATCTTGCCGACCAGGTCCAGCGACGGGGTCAGGGTCTTCTCGCCTTCCTTCCACTTGGCCGGGCACACCTGGTTCGGGTTGGCGGCGGTGAACTGGGCAGCCTTCAGCTTGCGCAGGGTCTCGGAGACGTCACGGGCGATCTCGTTGGAGTGGATCTCCAGGGTCTTGATCACGCCTTCCGGGTTGATGATGAAGGTGCCGCGCAGGGCCAGGCCTTCTTCCGGAATGTGCACGCCGAAGGCGTTGGTCAGCTGGTGGGTCGGGTCGCCGACCAGCGGGAACTGGGCCTTGCCGACGGCCGGCGAGGTCTCGTGCCACACCTTGTGCGAGAAGTGGGTATCGGTGGTGACGATGTAGACCTCGGCGCCGGCCTTCTTGAACTCGGCGTAATGGTCAGCTGCGTCCTCGATCTCGGTCGGGCAGTTGAAGGTGAAGGCGGCCGGCATGAAGATCAGGACGGACCACTGGCCCTTCAGGCTGGCGTCGGAAACCTTGATGAACTCGCCGTTGTGGTACGCGTTGGCTTCGAACGGCTGGATCTGGGTGTTGATGAGAGACATCATTTTTCCTCTTGGTGAAGGGGAGCGGGTGAATCGACAGGAGCTAGGTTACCCATTCGCTGGCGATAAGAACAATGCATTGATTGCATCTATTTAATAGACACAGTCTATCGTAAGGCCATGAGCAGGCACTGAATCCTGCTGTGGCCATCCTGCAACTGACTGTGTGACAAGGAAAATCTTCCGCAGCAGGGGAAGACGGCCGATAGCCCGTCCTTATCCCGTGGACGGGGACCTGAACGGATTCCGGTTTTGTAGAGCCGGACCTGTGGTCGGCTGCTCCACAAGCAGCCGGGCACGGGCCCGCCTCTACAATTGCGGAATGTCCTTCCAACCCGAACCCTCCCTGCGCCAGGTCGTGGCCGACGCCAGCGCCCGCCTTGGCGGCATCGACGCCCGCCACGAAGCCGAACTGCTGCTGCTGCACGTGCTGGAACGCCCACGCAGTTGGCTGTTCGCGCATGCCACCGATCCGCTGGCTGCCGCCGACCAGGCCGCCTTCGAATCGCTGTTGGCCCGCCGCATGGCCGGCGAGCCGGTCGCCTACCTGACCGGCCGCCGCGGTTTCTGGACGCTGGATCTGGAGGTCGACCCGGCCACGCTGATTCCGCGCCCGGAAACCGAGCTGCTGGTCGAGCTGGCGCTGGAGCGCCTGCCGCCGGATCGCGACCTGCAGGTGGCCGATCTCGGCACCGGCAGTGGTGCGATCGCGCTGGCGCTGGCCAGCGAACGGCCGCAGGCGCAGGTGCTGGCCACCGACGCCAGCCCGGGCGCGCTGGCGGTGGCCGCGCGCAATGCTGCGCGCCATGAACTGCCCAACGTCTGCTTCGCCGAGGGCGGGCACGACTGGTACGCGCCGTTGCAGGGCATGCGTTTCGACCTGATCGCGAGCAATCCGCCGTACATCGCCAGCGACGACCCGCACCTGGACCAGGGCGACCTGCGTTTCGAACCGGCCTCCGCGCTGGCCTCGGGCGTGGACGGCCTGGATGACATCCGCCGCCTCGTCGACGGTGGTCAGGCCCACCTGCGGCCCGGTGGCTGGTTGCTGATCGAGCACGGATGGGACCAGGGCGCGGCGATCCGCGCGTTGTTCGACGCCGCCGGTTTCGCGGAGGTGCAGACCGCGCAGGACCTTGAGCAGCGCGATCGCATCACCCTGGGCCGGCGACCGGCCTAGAATGGAGGTTCTCCTGCCCCGGCAGGGCATCACCCTGGAGCTGCAAGCATGCGTACGCTGTACCCCGCCATCACCCCCTACGACGTCGGCACCCTGAAGGTCGACGACCGCCACACGCTGTACTTCGAGCAGTGCGGCAACCCGGACGGCAAGCCGGTGGTGATGCTGCATGGTGGCCCGGGTGGCGGCTGCAGCGACAAGATGCGCCAGTTCCACGACCCGTCGAAGTACCGCATCATCCTGTTCGACCAGCGCGGCGCTGGTCGCTCCACCCCGCACGCGGATCTGGTGGACAACACCACCTGGGACCTCGTTGCCGACATCGAGAAGCTGCGCGAGCACCTGAAGGTCGATCGCTGGCAGGTGTTCGGCGGCAGCTGGGGTTCGACCCTGGCCCTGGCCTATGCCGAAACCCATCCGCAGCGCGTGACCGAACTGGTCCTGCGCGGCATCTTCATGCTGCGTCGCTGGGAGCTGGAGTGGTTCTACCAGGAAGGTGCCAACCGCCTGTTCCCGGATGCGTGGGAGCACTACCTCAAGCCGATTCCGTCGGTGGAACGCCATGACCTGATCTCGGCCTTCCACCGCCGCCTGACCAGCGAAGACGAAGCCACCCGCCTGGAAGCGGCCAAGGCGTGGGCAGTGTGGGAAGGTGCGACCAGCTTCCTGCACGTCGATGACGACTTCATCAACAGCCACGAAGACCCGCATTTTGCGCTGGCGTTTGCCCGCATCGAGAACCACTACTTCGTCAACGGCGGCTTCTTCGAGGTGGAAGACCAGTTGCTGCGCGACGCGCACCGCATCGCCGACATCCCGGGCGTGATCGTGCACGGCCGCTACGACGTGGTCTGCCCGCTGGCCAACGCCTGGGACCTGACCAAGGTATGGCCGAAGGCAAAGCTGGAAATCACCCCGGCGTCGGGCCATTCGGCGTTCGAGGCCGAGAACGTGGACGCGCTGGTGCGCGCGACCGATAGCTTCGCCTGATCGGTAGTGCCGGCCGCTGGCCGGCAACGCCTTACCTGTCCGTTCCGCCGCTCGCCGGCCAGCGGCCGGCGCTACCCGATAGCCAAGGCGTCGGGCCATTCGGCGTTCGAGGCCGAGAACGTGGACGCGCTGGTGCGCGCGACCGATAGCTTCGCCTGATCGGTAGTGCCGGCCGCTGGCCGGCAACGCCTTGCCTGCTCGTTCCGCAGCCCGCCGGCCAGCGGCCGGCGCTACCCGATAGCCAAGGCGTCGGGCCATTCGGCGTTCGAGGCCGAGAACGTGGACACGCTAGTGCGCGCGACCGATAGCTTCGCCTGATCGGTAGTGCCGGCCGCTGGCCGGCAACGCCTTACCGGTCCGTTTCCCCGCCGCCCGAGGTGGCTCGCCGGCCATTCGGCGTTCGAGGCCGAGAACGTGGACACGCTGGTGCGCGCGACCGATAGCTCCGCCTGATCGGTAGTGCCGGCCGCTGGCCGGCAACGCCTTACCGGTCCGTTTCGCCGCCGCCCGAGGTGGCTCGCCGGCCATTCGGCGTTCGAGGCCGAGAACGTGGACACGCTGGTGCGCGCGACCGATGGCTTCGCCTGATCGGTAGTGCCGGCCGCTGGCCGGCACCGCCTTAGCGGTCCGTTTCGCCGCCGCCCGAGGTGGCCCGCCGGCCAGCGGCCGGCGCTACCCGATAGCCATGTGTGCTGCATGGCGTGGATTTACCAATCCCCGGCCAGCAACGCGTCGGCCAGCACCTGCAGCTTCGGCGAGTGCTGGCGCGACGGTGGGTAGATCAGCGACAGCGCACGGTTGCGGCCCTCGAACGGCTGCAGCACGCGTTGCAGGCGGCCGTCAGCCAGCGCGTCGGCCACGGCGAAATCCATCACCTGCACGATGCCGATACCGGCGATGGCCGCTTCCACCAGCGGATCGCCGCTGTCGAACACCATCCGCGTCGGTGGCGTGAACTCACTCAGCTGCCCGTCCTGCAGGAACTGCCAGTCCACCAGCCGGCCACTGCGCAGGTTGCGTACCGCCAGGCAGGCATGATCCCGCAAGGCGGCCACATCGTCGGGCGCGCCACAGCGGTCGAGGTAGTCCGGGCTGGCCACCGTTACCCAGCGCAGCGGACGCAGCGGGCGTGCGACGATGCGCTGGTCGGCGATGACGCCGGTGCGCAGCGCGGCGTCGAAACCTTCCTCGACCAGATCGACCAGGCGGTCGCTGAGCACCGCCTCCACCTGCAGTTGAGGATGCCGTTGCAGCAACGGCCCCAGCAGCGGCACCAGCACCTTGCGCCCGAACATCGAGGGTGCGCTGATCTTCAGGGTGCCCGAGGGCGTGCACGGACGATCGGCCAACTGGCGTTCGGCATCCTCCAGGCCACACAACAGCGGCGCCACCTGATCGACGAACTGGCGGCCATCTGGGGTCAGCGCCACGTTGCGGGTGTTCCGCTGCAGCAGCTTCACTCCCAGCGTGGCCTCCAGCCGGCCGATCGCGCGCGAAAGCCCGGACTGGCTCAGGCCCAGCTGACCGGCGGCCACGGTGAAACTGCGCGCTTCGGCCACCTGCACCAGCATGCGCACCGCATTGAGGTCCATCGAGGTTCCATTCATGCCGAAAATCATGACAGATATGGTGGGTTGGGGGTTTATTGATTGCCCGGCATCAATGAGACTGCGCTCCCCCAACGCGCCAGACCGCCGATGCCTCCCCTCAAGTACCCGCGTTGGGCGCTGACCCTGCTGGCCACTGCCCAGCTGATCATCGCCCTGGATGCCACCATCATCTTCGTCGCCCTGCACGACATGGGCCGCGCGCTGCAGATCAACGCGCAGCAGCTGCAGTGGGTGGTCAGTGCCTACACCGTGGCGTTCGGCGGCAGCCTGCTGCTGGGTGGCCGCGCCGCCGACCTGATCGGCCGCCGCCGCTTCTACCGGCTGGGCATGCTGCTGTTCGCCCTGGCATCGCTGCTCGGCGCGCTGGCGCCGAATGCCACCCTGCTGATCATCGCGCGCGCGGCGCAGGGCATCGGTGCGGCACTGCTGTTCCCGGCCACGCTGGCGCTGATCAACACGCTGTACGCGGAAGGTCCGGTGCGCAACCGTGCGCTGGCGATCTGGAGCATGGCCAGCGCGGTGGGCCTGGCGCTGGGCACGCTGCTCGGTGGCGTGCTGACCCAGGCGTTCGGCTGGCCGGCGGTGCTGGCCGTGATCGTGCCGCTGGCCACCGCCTGCGCGGTCGCGGCCGGTGCCTGGCTGCCGGCCGACGGCCCGCGTGCGCACGGCCGTTCGTTCGACCTGGCCGGGTGCATCACCGTCACCCTCGGCGGCAGCCTGCTGGTGACCACGCTGGTGCAGGGCCCGGAATGGGGCTGGACCGCACCGGCCACGCTGGGCTGCCTGCTGCTGTCGGCGCTGCTGCTGGTGGCGTTCGTGCAGATCGAACAACGCAGCCGCGATCCGCTGATGCAGTTCGCGCTGCTGCGCCTGCCCGGCCTGCGTGCCGCGCTGGGCCTGACCTTCGCCTTCATGAGCAGCTACGGCGTGCAGTACTACTTCATGGCGCTGTATTTCCAGGACGGCTACGGCTGGAGCCCATTGCAGGCCGGCCTCGCCTTCCTGCCCGCCACCGCAGTGTGCACGGTCGGCATCCAGCTGGCGGAGTGGACATTGCAGCGCTGGAGCGCGCGCAGGGTGCTGGTGGCCGGGCAGCTGGCCGGCGCCATCGGCATTGCCTGGGTTGCAGCGTCGCTGCCGCATGCAGCGAACTTCTGGCCGCTGCTGCCCGGTGTGGTGGTCATGAGCATCGGCCAGGGCATGACCTGGACCGCGATGTGGATCGTGGCCGGGCAGGGCGTGCCGGCTGCGCAGCAGGGCGTGGCCTCCGGCATGGCAGCCACCGCGCAGCAGATCGGCGGTGCGCTGGGCCTGGCGGTGCTGGTGATGGTGGCCAACGCCGATGCCGGCGCCGCCGGTTCGCCGAGTGCACTGGCCGGGCTGGTGCGCGCCGAATACGGCGCCGCGTTGTTCGCCCTGCTGGGTGTGGCGATCGCACTGGGCCTGCGCCCGGCGCCGGTGGCGGTGGTGCCGGCCGCTGGCCGGCAAACACTCTGATCCAACGATCCGGAGGTTGCCGGCCAGCGGCCGGCACTACCGGTTGGGCATGGATGCACGCGCGTTCAACCCAGCGCCAGCAGCTCCGGTTGCAGCGCACTGAAGATCCGCGCCAACCGCTCGGCCCAGGCCTGCTGCCCGGCGACGCCGGCGATCAGGTCCTGGCGGATCTCCAGTTCCACGTGCACCAGGCCACGGCCTTCGCCATGCACCGGTACAGCGTAGTCGCTGGTACTGCTGACCGAATACGGTTCGTTGTCACCTACCACCAGGTCGCCTTCGTCACGCAGCGCCTGCAGCAGGACATGCGCGAAGCGCGTGTCCCGGTGGTACAGCACGCCGGCATGCCACGGCCGCTGCGTGCCGTTCATCGCCGGGGTGAAGCTGTGCATCATCACCAGCAGGGTGGGGCGGCCGGCATCGCGGCGCACATCCAGCTCTGCGTCGATGCGCGCGTGGTAGGGCGCGTGGATCGCATCGATGCGCTGCTGGCGCTGCGCCGCCGACAGCCCGGCATTGCCCGGTACCACGGTGTGGTCGCTCACCTCCGGGATCAGCGTGGGCGAGGCCAGCGGGCGGTTGCAGTCGATCAGCAGCCGTGAATAGGTCTGTTCGATCGCCCACGCATCCAGCCGTTCGGCCAGTGCACGGGTAGTGCCGGCGATGCCGATGTCCCAGCCGATGTGACGATCCAGCTCGGCCTGCGCCAAGCCCAGGCCGGCCAGCGCGCGCGGCACCTGCTGCCCGGCGTGGTCGGCCAGCAGCAGGTACGGCGAAGCGCCCTGCGGCCGGTGCACGGTGTAGACCGCAGGATCGCCGGCCCCGAGCAATGCCGGCACGGGGTGCAGGTCGGCATCAGCCACGCGGGCGCCCGTCCAGGTGGTGCTCGATCATCCACAGCCCGGCCCAGAGCTTGGCATCCAGCTCGTAGCCTTCGCCCATCTTCTGTACCAGCCAGGCGGCGGCCTGGCTGCGTGGAATCTCGTGCACGGTGATGTCTTCGCTGTCATCACCGCCACCGTCGCCGATGCGGCGCAGGCCGGTGGCGCGCACGAAGGCGATCTTCTCGCTGCTGGCGCCGGAGGAGGTGGGGCCGATCATCAGCACTTCGGCATGGTCGGCGGTCCAGCCGGTTTCTTCTTCCAGCTCGCGCACGGCCGAGACTTCGATCGACTCGCCGGCGTGGATGTCGCCGACCAGGCCGGCCGGCATCTCGATGGTGGGGGCCTGCAGCGGCACGCGGAACTGTTCGACGAACAGCACCTTGTCCTCCGGGGTCACCGCGATGATGATCGCGGCCAGGCCGCCGGCATGGGTGCGTTCGCTGTATTCCCAGGTGCCACGCACCACCATGCGCTGGTACTTGCCTTCATAGACGACACGCGGGGCTTCGGTGTTGCGCTGGCTCATGCGGGCTCGCTGGAATTGGAAAAGGAAGGAGTGGGAACGGGGTCGGCCACGCCGGCGGCACCGAACAGCCGGCGGCGGGTCATCGGGCCGAAGCGCAGGGTCTGGCACAGGCCATCGAGCAGTTCCGGGTCGGCCGGCTGGCGCAGCAGGCCGGGTTGGCTGCCCTCCAGCGGCGCGTCCAGCGCGATGGTGGTCAGCTGGCGCCAGAGCTGGGCGTGCTCGCGCTGCTCGCGCAGGCGCACGGCCATCTGTGCAGCGCCACGCAGGCGCAGGAACGGCACCTCGTCCAGGCGTTCGAACAGCGCATCCATGCTGCCGAAGTGAGCCAGCAGCACGGCGGCAGACTTGCTGCCGACACCACTGACCCCGGGAATGTTGTCCACGGCATCACCGCACAGCGCCAGGTAGTCGGCGATCTGGTGCGCGTGCACGCCGTGCCGGGCCTTCACCCCGGTCACATCCCAGCGCTGGTTGCGGGCGTAGTCCCACTGCTCGTCGTGGTCGGCCAGCAGCTGCGACAGGTCCTTGTCGGCGGAGATGATCACCCCGCGATGGCTGCTGCGGTGGACGTGCAGGGCACTGCCGATCAGGTCGTCGGCCTCGTAGTCGTGATGGGCCAGGACCGCCAGGCCCAACGCCGCGCACAGCGCCTTGCAGTGCACGAACTGGCGCTTGAGCGCCTCCGGTGCCGGATCACGGTTGGCCTTGTAGGCCGGATACAGGCGGTGGCGGAAACCGCTGTCGAGCGCTTCGTCGAAGGCGATGGCGATGTGCTGCGGGCGCTCGCGTTCCAGCAGGTCCAGCAGGAAGCGGGCGAAGCCGTGCACGGCATTGGTCGGCCAGCCCTGCGCGTCCTGGAACTGGTCCGGCAGCGAGTGCCAGGCGCGGAACACGTAGATGCTGGCATCGACCAGGTACAGCGACGGCGGCGGTGCCGGCAGGGTCATGCCGGCGGCGTCCAGTCCCGCAGCAGGGTTGCCGAGTCGGGGCGCTCGCGCTCGGGCACGTCGGCCCTGGCGGTGCCGATGTGGATGAAGCCGGCGATGCGTTCGCCCTCGACCAGGCCCAGGTGGGCCTGCACGACCGGATCGAAGGCCATCCAGGCCGTCAGCCACTGTGCGCCGAAGCCCAGCGCCTGCGCGGCCTGCAGCAGGGCGAAGCAGACGCAGCCGGCGGTCATCAGCTGCTCCTGCTCGGGCACCTTCGGGTCCGGGCGCGGGCTGGCCACCACCACGATCACCAGCGGGGCGTGGCTGAAACGCTGGCGGTCCTTCTCGAACACGGCCTCGCCGGCATGCGGGTCGCGCTGGCGGCTGCGTTCGGCCAGGAAGTCGCCCAGAGTGTGACGTGCATCGCCGGCGATCTTCAGGAAGCGGAACGGTACGCGCTTGCCGTGGTCGGGCACGCGTACGGCCGATGCCAGCATCCGCTGCAGCGTGGCCGGGTCCGGGCCGGGCTCGCCCAGTTGCCGCGAAGGCACTGAGCGGCGGGCATCCAGGGCGAGCAGGGCAGCGGGGTCGGGCATGGAGTCTGAACCGGTCATCACGGGGGTTTGATTATAGTCGGGGTGGTCAATGACGCCGTCTGTGTCGCGTCCGGCCTCTGAATACCAAACTGTGATGAACGTCATGCCACTGACGGGGAATGAACGATCGCTTCCCCTCGCCTCGCAGGCCTTGCACGGCTTACGATACCCCTCTTGCCGGGCCGCCGGTCATGAGGTTTGAAGTGAGGACTGTTTCACTGTCCGTGACGGGCTGGCCGGCCTACCATCGACGTACCGGTACATGGGGTGTGCCGGTCGTCGCGATGTCCATGGTGTCTGTCGTACCAGAGAAGGTGGGGAGCCTTCCCGAATGATGAGCGTGCCCACACCGATGGGATCGCCGGGCCGTGACCCGGCCCAGCTCCAGCTTGCCCGGGACATGGTCCTGCCCGCGCTGTGCCAGGCCTTCGGGGCCGCACTGGCGCGTTTCGACGATGCCCTGTTCGACCGTGCCGGCAATGCCGGCTCGTCGCAGTTGCTGTTCCTGGATGCGATGCGCGAGCTGCGCCGGCGTCGCGAGGACATCGCCGGCGCCTTCGCCGGCCACCTGCAGCAGGCCTGGGCGGCATTGGCCGCCGGTGAGCCGCTGTCGGCCGAGGCGACCCTGTCCGGGCCGGCCGAGGACGGCTTGAGCCTGCTGGCCGAGCATGTGCTGGAATCACGGTTGGCGGTGCGCAATTTCGCCACCGTACTGCTGCGTGACTTCAAGCCGGTGCTGGCACGGCTGGACCGCCGCCTGGGCCGCTTGATCGGCGGCGTCGAACTGGACGCGGACCATAATCCGATCAGCCCCGAGCATCTGGGCGTGGCCATCCACGAAGCCTTTGCCGGCTGTGAACTGGCCCCGGAAGTGCATCTGGTGCTGATCAAACTGTGTGAGCGCGACCTGCGCGCACCGGTCGGCCGCATCTACGAGAAGCTGGACGAGCAGCTGGCTGCGGCTGGCGTGATGTCGCAGATGGGCACTCCGCAGCGCCCACCGCCGCCGGCGCCGGATCCGCGCATGGCCGGGATGCTGGATGACCTGGTCGAGCAGCGCCACGGCGCGGGCTTCGATCCAGGCTTCAGCGATGACGAGCAGGCGGCACCGGCCTGGGCGCAGCGCTTCGCCGCCCGCTGGTCCGAGCGCCGCGGGCATATGCAGCAGCACCTGGGCGGCGATGACGGCGCCACCGGCGAGGCCTACGCCGGCCAGCAGGGCATGCTGCTGGAAGCGCTGCACGAACTGCTGCAGCAGACCCGGCACGTGCGTGAGGACGCCACGTCTGCGGCACAGGTGGCGGTCGGCCAGCAGCGACCGCTCAGCCAGCGCGAAATGATGTCGGTGCTGTCGCTGCTGCAGGCCACGCCGAGCGCGACCCTGCGCGCGGCCATCGGCGAGGACGGCGAATCGCTGGCGCAGCGGCTGAAGAGCGAAGTGCTGTCCAGCGCCACCCAGCTTGGCGTCGATCCGGGCCAGACCCGCCTGGACCCGCAGGACGAGGACGCCATCGACCTGGTCGGCATGCTGTTCGACGTGATGCTGGACGAGCGTGAACTGGAGGGCCGCTCACGCGAACTGATCGGCCGCCTGGTGGTGCCTTTCGTCAAGGTGGCCATGCTCGACCGCCGCATGTTCGTGCAGAAGACCCATCCGGCGCGCAAGCTGCTCAACTCGCTGGCCGAGGCCTGCGAGGGCAACACCGGCGAAAGCCAGGCCGAGCGCATGCTGATGGCCAAGGTCGAAGAGATCATCGAGCGCCTGGTGGCCGAGTTCAACGAGAACCTGGCGATCTTCCTGACCCTGGAAGAGGAATTCCGCGAGTTCCTGGTGCAGCATCGCCGCCGCGTGGAAATCGCCGAGCGCCGTGCCGCCGAAACGCAGCGCGGCCAGGAAAAACTGGAAATGGCCCGCACCCGCGCCGGCGCCGAGCTGGACCGCCGTATCGGCGATGCCAGCCTGCCGCCGGCCATTGCCGAATTCCTGCGCCAGCCGTGGCAGCACCACCTGACTCTGGCGCTGCTGCGCGAGGGCGAAGAAGGCGCCTCGGTGGCCGAGGCATTGAGCCTGGGCGACGGCTTGCTGGAGGAAGTGGCCGAGGCGCGCCGCCAGATCGTCGGCAAGCCGTGGCTGCAGGCCTGGCAGCCGGTGTTGGCCAAGGTGTTTGCCAGCGTCGGTGTGCACGGCGATGCGGCCACCGGGGCGATTGACGCCCTGCATGACACGCTGCAGGGCATCGCCGAGTCGCGGCCGGAACTGCAGCGCGCGCTGCCCGAGCTGCCACAGGTCGCGCTGCCGGCGCCGCCGGTCGCTGAATCGCCGGCGGTGGAACTGGGTGGCCAGATCGACGCCGATGATTTCGACAATGCCGATGCCGACCGCTTCCGCCGCATGGAAATCGGCAACTGGCTCGATTTCGTCGACAAGGACGGCAAGGTGCAGGCCGGCAAGCTGTCCTGGGTCAGCCCGATCTCTTCGCGCCTGCTGTTCGTCAACCGTCGCGGCGTGCGCTTCTGCGTGGCCTCGCCGGAAGAACTGGCGGTGATGGTGCGGCTGGGCCGCCTGCGCGCCCATGTGGATGATGGTGCCTTCGACAGCGCCATGCAGGGGGTGATCGACCGCCTCGACCCGGGCAGCGCCACGCTGCACTGAGCGCGGGCCGCCTGCTAGGATCGGGAAAACTCACCGATCAGCGGGGACCTGCATGGCCGTGGCGTTGCTGGGGATCAAGGAGACCGCGCCGGGCGAACGGCGCGTGGCGTTGACGCCGGAAACCGCGCGCAAGCTCGGCGCGCTGGGCATAACGGTCTGGTACGAGGCTGGCGCCGGCCTGGCCGCCGGCTTCACCGATGCGGCCTATGACGATGCCGGCGCACGCGTCTTCGACGCGGGGCGCTGGCCCGAGATCGATATCCTGCTGTGCGTGCAGGCACCTGCGGCGGCAGTGCTGGAGCAGCTCAAGCCCGGGGCCAGCGTGGTCGGCCTGTTGACCCCGGCCAGTGATCCGGCGCTGGCGGCGCTGGCGGACAGCGACCGCCTGTACCTGTTCCCGCTGCAGCAGCTGCCGCGCACCACCCGCGCGCAGGCGATGGATGTACTCAGCTCGCAGGCCGGCATGGCCGGCTACAAGGCGGCGCTGATCGCCGCCGAGCGCGCGCCGCGCTTCTTCCCGATGTTGACCACTGCCGCCGGTACCGTGCGGCCGGCCAAGGTGCTGGTGATCGGCGCCGGCGTGGCGGGCCTGCAGGCCATCGCCACCGCACGCCGTCTCGGTGCGCAGGTGGAAGGGTTCGACGTGCGCCCCGAAACCCGTGAGCAGATCCAGTCCCTGGGCGCACGCTTCCTCGATCTCGGGGTGAGTGCGGCGGGCGAGGGCGGGTACGCGCGGGCGCTGACCGATGACGAGCGCGCCGAGCAGCAGCGTCGGCTGTCCGACCACCTGCGCGGCGTGGACGTGGTGATCTGCACGGCTGCCGTACCGGGCCGCCCGGCGCCGACGATCGTGACTGCCGCGATGGTGGAAGGCATGGCCACCGGCAGCGTGATTGTCGATCTGGCCGCCGAGAGCGGCGGCAACTGTGCACTGACCCGGCCGGGGCAGTGCATCGAGCACCAGGGCGTGACCATCGATGGCCCGCTGGGCCTGGCCAGTCGCGGTGCGACGCAGGCCAGCGAGATGTATGCGCGCAACCTGCTCAACTTCGTTGCGCTGTTCGTGCGCGAAGGCCAGCTCGGGTTCGACTGGGATGACGAGCTGCTGGCGAAGACCCGCTGGCAGGCATGAATGACAAGGGGTCAGAGACCTTTGCCTCTGGCAAAGGGCTCTGACCCCGAACGTGCGGCGGGTCATCCCGGGGTCGGATCCCGTTGCGTCAGTAAAGGGCTCTGACCCCGTCCCCGGGGCCTTACCGCGGCTTCGCTGGCGGCGGGTTGTCGCGCACCCAGTCCCGGCGCTGCTCCGGCGTCATCTGCGACCAGCGCTCGCGCAGCGCGTCGCGCTGTGCCGGCGGCATGTCGCGCATCTGCCCGAACAGGGCGCGTGCCTGCTCGCGCTGTTCCGGGCTCATGTGCTCGAAGCGGCGCAGGCCGCGGCGGGCCTTGTCGCGTTCCTCCGGGCTCATCGATTGCCAGCGCTGGCCATGCGAGAGCATGCGCTGGCGCTGGCCGGCATCGGCACTGTTCCAGCGGTCGCGCAGCGGCGCCAGCAGGGACTCACGCTGGGATTCGCTCAGCTGTTCCCACGCAGGCAGCGTGGCGCCCGGCGCAGGGCGTGCAGCAGGCGCGGGCGCTGCGTTCTGCGCCAGCGCCGGGACGGCCGGCAGCAGCGACAGGGTCAACAGCAGCGGCAGGGTAGGCAGTCGGGACATGATTCACTCCATCGCCAGGTCGGTATCGCCCAGCCACAGGTACAGATCGGGATTCTCGTCGTACAGCGCGCTGTTGTCTTCCACCGCCGCCGTCGGCGCTACGGTTGCGGGCCCGGAATGCAGGCCCAGGCCGCTGAACTGCACGCCGACAGCCAGCGCCACCACCAGCGAACAGGCGCTGGCCAGCCACCAGCGCCCGCGCCCGCGGTGGATGGCCGTGGCGCCGTGGCGCGCCTGGCGCAGCCGCGCCAGCGTGGCCGGCGACAGCGCCTGCAGCGACTGCGCGTGCAGGCGGCGCAGGGTGTCATCGGATGGCAGGGAGCGGTTCACGGTCGGGTCTCCAGATAGTCCTGCAGCGCCTGCCGGGCGCGTGCCAGATGGGTCTTTACCGCGCCTTCGCTGCAGCCCATGGCGCGGGCGGTGGTGGCGCCGTCCAGGTCCTGCAGCACGCGCAGGGTGAAGGCTTCGCGCTGGCGGGCGGGCAGGGTGCGCAACGCCTCCACCAGCTGCTGGTACTGCTGGCGCTGTTCGTGCGCCTGCGCCGGGTCCGGGCCGGGGTCGGCCCAGTCGATCCCGCCGCCGTCGTCGTCCGGGGTGTCGCGCCAGAACGGCAGGCGGAAGCGGCGCCGGCGCTGCATGTCGATCACGCGGCGGCGCAGGATGCTCCAGAACAGCGGCGCCCATTCGGCAGCCGGCTTGTCGGCGTAGTCCAGCATGCGCAGCAGCGCATCCTGCACGGCGTCCATCGCGTCTTCGCGCTGGCGCAGGCCGGCCTCGGCGAATCGGAACGCACGCGGGCCGACATGGGCCAGGAACGCTTCCAGCGAGGCCGGCAGGGCCTCGGTCTCGGCGCTCGGGGGGACAGGGCTGCTCACCAGCACAGGGTACGGCTCCTTGCTCGGGGTCACCATCGACAACGCGTGAGCGCCGCCACGGTTGACGCCGGATGCGCAGGGGTTCAGCCCGTGGTTATGATGGGGCGACGAAGACAGAGCAGGAGCGTTGCCGGTGAGTGACGGGTTCGTGGCGCTGTACATCTTCATGCTGGCGGCCATCGCCGGCCACGTGATCATTTCGCGGGTGCCGGTGATCCTGCACACCCCGCTGATGTCGGGCTCCAACTTCATCCACGGCATCGTGCTGATCGGTGCGATGGTGGTGCTGGGGCATGCGCAGACGCCGCTGGAAAAGGCGCTGGGCTTCCTGGCCGTGGTGCTCGGCGCCGGCAACGCCGCCGGTGGCTACGTGGTCACCGCGCGCATGCTGGAAATGTTCAGGCCAAGCGCGCCCAAGGGCGGCAAGGACGAACCGAAGGAGCCGCAGGCTTGAACATCAGCACCGTCGAACTGCTCGATTGGCTGGTCAAGGCCAGCTACCTGGTCGCCGCCACGCTGTTCCTGCTCGGCCTGCAGCGCATGGCCTCGCCGCTGACCGCGCGCAGCGGCATCCGCTGGGCCGGGCTGGGCATGCTGCTGGCCACCGCAGCCACGTTCTTCCTGCCCGAACTGCATAACGTGCCGTTGATCCTGGCGGCACTGCTGCTGGGCGCGGGCCTGGCCTGGTGGTCGGCCGGCAAGGTTGCCATCACCGACATGCCGCAGATGGTGGCGCTGTACAACGGCATGGGTGGTGGCTCGGCGGCGGCGATCGGTGCGGTGGAACTGCTGCGCTATGCCTTCCTGGCCCACCGCGATACCAGCCACTGGAGCGCGCAGGCGCTGGCCGACCTGGCCGCGCGCCAGCCGTCGGGCACGATGCTGCTGCTGGCGGTGGTCGGCGCGGCGATCGGTGCGGTGTCGTTGTCCGGTTCGGTGATCGCCTGGGCCAAGCTGGATGGACGCCTGGACAAGCGCGTGACCTGGCCGGGCCAGCAGGTGATGAACCTGCTGGTGGCCCTGGCGGTGGTGGTGCTGGCGATCATCGCTGCCAGTACGCTCAGCACCTGGGCGATCGTCGCCTTCTTCGTGCTGGCGCTGGCACTGGGCGTGCTGATGACGTTGCCGATCGGTGGCGCCGACATGCCGGTGGTGATTTCGCTGTACAACGCGTTCACCGGCCTGGCGGTGTCGTTCGAAGGTTATGTGCTCGGCAACGAGGCACTGATCATCGCCGGCATGATGGTCGGCGCGGCGGGCATCCTGCTGACCCGGTTGATGGCCAAGGCGATGAACCGGCCGATCCGCAATGTGCTGTTCTCCAACTTCGGCGGCGGCGCCGGTGGCGAAGCACAGGCGATCACCGGTTCGCAGAAGCCGATCGAAGCGGCAGACGTGGCTGCGATGATGGCCTTCGCCGAACGCGTGGTGATCGTGCCCGGTTACGGCATGGCCGTGGCGCAGGCCCAGCACAAGATCTGGGAACTGGCGCAGCGGCTGGGCCAGCGCGGGGTGAAGGTGAAGTTCGCCATCCACCCGGTCGCCGGGCGCATGCCCGGGCACATGAACGTGCTGCTGGCCGAAGCGGGCGTGCCCTACGACCTGATCGCCGACATGGACGATATCAACCCGGAATTCGCCAACACCGACGTGGTGCTGGTGATCGGTGCCAACGACGTGGTCAATCCGATGGCGCGTACTGATCCGGCCAGCCCGATCTACGGCATGCCGGTGCTGGACGTGGTCAACGCGCGCAACGTGGTGGTGATCAAGCGCGGCAAGGGCACCGGCTTCGCCGGCATCGAGAATGCGCTGTTCTATGCCGACAACACCCGCATGCTGTATGGCGATGGTGCCGAAGCGGCCGCCTCGCTGGTGAGCGAACTGAAGGCGCTCGACGGCGGGCATTGAGGACTGGGGTCGGTTCCCTTTCCGCAGGAAAGGGCTCTGACCCCTTTGCCGGCCAGCGGCCGGCACTACCGGATCCACGCGTGGTGGCCGCACCAGGTAGGTGCGGACCTGGGTCCGCACGCTTTTGCCGGCCAGCGGCCGGCACTACCGGATCTACGCGTGGCGGCCGCACCTGGTAGGTGCGGACCGTGGTCCGCACGCTTTTGCCGGCCAGCGGCCGGCACTACCCGCCCATCCGCGCGTGGCGTGGATCTGCGATCTACGCGATCAGCGCGCCAGCCAGGCGCCTACGGCAACGGCCACGGCCAGCCACAGCCATTCGATCGTGCCGTTGGCGAGGGTGATCAGGGTCCAGGCCAGGTGCGGACCCATCCGCATCGTGGCGTCCCACAGGTCCAGGCCGATCGAACCGCCCATCCAGGCGCTGGCGATGGCCCAGTTGGCCACCGCGGCCACCAGCAGGGTGCCCAGCACGACCAAGGCGACGCGCAGCCGGCCCGGGCCCAGCGTGCCCAGGCGCAGCATGAACACCAGTTCCAGGGCGGCCAGCACCGCCATCCAGCCGACCTGGCGGCCGGTGATCAGCGCCAGCACCATCCAGGCGAGGGGAGCAACAAGCAGGCCCAGCAACAGCATGAGGGGCCAGAGCCAGGTCACGGTCCTGGCACGCGCGGCATTGGAGGACATCGAAGCTCCCTGAAGATCACCCACAGGATACTGTGGTTTGCCGCAGTGCACCGGCGGTGCCGGGGCGGCTGGGCTAGAATGCCGTCTTGCGTGGCCATGGCCACGGCCCCATATCGGTCCCCATGTATTCCCGTAGCAGCGAACCTGTCCACTTCGAACGCGATTGCGAGGCCGTGATGGTCCCGCAGGGCGACACCGTGACCCTGCCCGCCGGCAGCTATGGGTACATCACCCAGGCGCTGGGCGGCAGTTACTCGGTGTTCGTCGAGGGCAACCTGTTCCGCATCGCCGGCAAGGACGGCGACGCCATCGGCAAGGAAGCACCGGCACCGCTGGAGCTGCCGGCCGATGCCACCGATGAACAGGTGGAACAGCTGGTGTGGCAGCAGCTGCGCACCTGTTTCGACCCGGAAATCCCGGTCAACATCGTCGAACTGGGCCTGGTCTATGAAGTCGAGATCAAGCACCTGGACGAGGGCAAGCGCGAGATCGACGTGAAGATGACCCTGACCGCGCCGGGCTGCGGCATGGGCGAGATCCTGGTCGACGACGTGCGCAGCAAGCTCGAGATGATCCCGACGGTGGCCGAGGCCGACGTCGACCTGGTGTTCGACCCGCCGTGGAACCAGCACATGATGTCCGAGGCGGCCCGGCTCGAGACCGGCATGCTTTGACCCAGGGCCCGCAGTGACGCGGGCCCGGCACTACCCGCAACCAGAACAGGAATCCTCCGGTGTCCCAGTCCATCCCCAGCTTCGCCGTCACCCGTTCGGACCACCCGCGCAGCGCTGAAGAGCGCGCCAAGATCCTGGAGAAGCCGGGCTTCGGCCTGCACTTCACCGATCACATGGTGGAAGTGCGCTGGGACAAGGATGCCGGCTGGCACAACGCCAACGTGCGCGCCTACGGCCCGCTGCAGCTGGACCCGGCCGCAGCTGTGCTGCACTACGGCCAGGAGATCTTCGAAGGCATCAAGGCCTACCGCCATGCCGACGGTTCGATCTGGACCTTCCGCCCCGATGCCAACGGCCGTCGCCTGCAGCGTTCGGCGCAGCGCCTGGCGCTGCCGGAACTGCCGGTGGAGATCTTCGTCGAATCGCTGAAGCAGCTGATCGCCGTCGACAGCGACTGGGTGCCGTCCGCCGATGAGTCGAGCCTGTACTTCCGCCCGTTCATGATCGGCGACGAAGCCTTCCTCGGCGTGCGCGGCGCGCACAAGGCCGGCTACTACGTCATCGCCAGCCCGGCCGGCCCGTACTTCGCCAAGGGCGTGGCCCCGGTGTCGATCTGGTTGTCCACCGAATACGCGCGTGCGGCCAAGGGCGGCACCGGCGCCGCCAAGTGCGGTGGCAACTACGCGGCCTCGCTGCTGCCGCAGCAGAAGGCGCAGGCGCAGGGCTGCTCGCAGGTGCTGTTCCTCGACCCGGTCGAAGGCAAGTACCTGGAAGAACTGGGCGGCATGAACGTGTTCCTGGTCTACAAGGACGGCACGCTGGTCACCCCGGAACTGTCCGGCAGCATCCTCGAGGGCATCACCCGCGAGAGCATCCTGCAGCTGGCCCGCGACCGCGGCATGAAGGTCGAAGAGCGCAAGGTCAGCATCGACGAGTGGAAGGACGGCGTGGCCTCCGGTGCGATCAGTGAAGTGTTTGCCTGCGGTACGGCGGCGGTGGTTACCCCGATCGGCCAGCTGAAGGGCGAAGGCTTCGCGGTGGGCGACATCAACGCCCCGGCTGGCGAAGTGACCATGTCGCTGCGCAAGGAGCTGACCGACATCCAGTACGGCCGCCTGCCGGACCGCCACAACTGGCTGGTCAAGCTGGGCTGATCGCCCACGCTCAACTGGAGAGCCGAGCCTACGCTTGGCGGCGTTGTTCCTGGAAAGCCCGTCCCTGTGACGGGCTTTCTGCGTTGTGGGGCCGCCAGATCGCTGCATAGGACTGCTTGACGCAAATAGGTTTGCAGTGCAAACTAAATTCAAGCGACCCCGATGGAGCGTGTCATGCAGCAGCCGTCCGTCATTGATCCTTCCTCGCGCCTGCAGGCGTTGACCCGTGAATACTCGCGTTACTCGCGCAGTGCCGGTGGCCTGTCGGCGATCGCGGGTGGTGTCGCCTGTCTGGCCTCCTTCCTTGCGGGCGCGCTGTTGCCGACCACCCTGGAACTGCGCGTCGCGCTGATCGCTGTCCCGGTGCTGTGGATCGTCGGCAAGCAATGGCTGGCGCGCCGCTACTACCAGCGGCTGGGCCAGGTCGAGGAGCAGGTGACGCCGGCCGAGCGCAACTTCCAGCGCTTCTTCATCGCCTTCACCGCCTTGGTGAGCGTGCTGGTGATCGGCAGCGTGCTGCCCAGGCTGGCGCCGATGGGCGAGTTGCCCTGGGATCTGCGCGCCATCGGCTATCTGGCCGTGGTGGCGCTGCTGCCCTGGGTAGTGTGGCGCTGGCTGCGTACACCGCTGGAGTTCATCGTGGGTGTGTTCCTGCTGTGCCAGGCCGCGCTGGCCTTCACCGGGCAGACCTACGATTTCGGGCTGAGCACTGCGGTGTTCCCACTGGCGTCCATTGCGCTGATCGTGGTCGGCTGGCGTGACCACCAGCGGTTCCACCGCCTGCAGGCGGAAATGCGCGCGTTCATGGCCGGACGGACGCTCGTCGAATGACCCGCTTGCCTGATTCGCGCGCGCTGCTCCAGCTCGACCGCCTGATCCACGAACCTGCGCGCCTGCTGATCCTGTCGATCCTGGCCGGCGCCGAGTCTGCCGAGTTCGGCTTTGTCGAACATCTCAGCGGGTTGAGCAAGGGCAACCTGTCCAGTCACCTGAGCAAGCTGGAGGCAGCCGGCCTGGTCGCCATCGAGAAATCGTTCCGTGGCAAGCGCCCGCTGACGACCCTGCAGTTGACGCCACTGGGGCGCACCGCCCTGGCCGAGTACCGCACTCAGCTGGCGGCGATCGTCGCCGGCATTCCCGATCCGGATCGAAAGGACGCCTGACATGACATTGCTCCCGCGCCTGTTTGCAGTTCTGGTTGTTTCCTTCTCTGCCCTCACCGGTGCCGCCGCGGCCACAGATCCGCGCCAGCAGGGAGCCACGCTGACCGCGCAGTTCTATGAAGGCCACATCGACGCCCTGTGGGAACGGATGACGCCACAGATGCGGGCGGGGCTGCAGTCCCCGCAGAACCTGGTGGCGCTGCGCGAGCAGGTGCTGGCAGGCTGGGGCGCAGAAACCGAGCTGGTCAGCGAGAAGGTCGAGAAGGCTGAGGGATACGACACCTATCTGCGGCAGGCGCGCTTCGCCAAGAGCCAGGCCATCATCCAGGTGCTGTGGGCCATCGACGCTGACGGGCGGATCGGCGGCTTCTACATCCGCCCGCTACAGACCACGCCTCCGCAGGCCGCGGCGAGCGGGTTCCTTGACTACCAGACCCGCACACGGCTGCAACTGCCGTTCAAAGATGAATTCTTCGTGTTCTGGGGCGGCCGCAGTGTCGAACAGAACTACCATGCGGCCCACGCCGGCCAGCGCTTCGCGATGGACCTGCTGGTGGTCCGCGATGGCCGTTCCCATGGTGGAGAGGGTCAGCGCAACGAGGACTATTTCTGCTTTGGCCGGCCAATCCTCGCGCCGGCCGACGGCACGGTGGTGGAGGTGGTCGAGGGCGTCGCCGACAACGTGCCAGGCCAGATGAACGCTGCCCAGCTCACCGGCAACCGCGTCATCCTCGATCACGGCAATGACGAGTACTCGGTGCTGGCGCACCTGCGCCAGGGCAGCGTGCGCGTTGCACAGGGGCAGGTCGTCCGCAGCGGCACGCACCTCGGTGACTGTGGGAACAGCGGCAATTCCTCCGAACCGCACCTGCACTACCAGCTGCAGGCCGGGCCTGCGTTCGGGGTCAGCGCGGCGCTGCCGGCCCAGTTCTCCGGCTATGTGGCCGACGGCCAGCCGGTCGCGCGCGGCGAACCGGTCAAGGGGCAGCACATTCGGCCTGGCGGCGCTGCACACATCGAATAGTCCCTGCACTCGAACGGGGTAGCACGATGGCCGCGCCGGTGCTGCGCGGCCATCGGCGTGGAAGTGCACGCCGATGTCGGCAAAGTCATCGGCGGACAGGACAACGCCCAGTCAGGTGCGTGCAGGGCGTGAGAAAGTCCTTCACCTTCACAAACCCTCGACCCGAAAAGTCTCATATCAGACATTTCATCTTGCTGAAAAGACGCTGAAAATCTTGTGGTGTCCGCTTTTGGTCATTAGCGTCATGTGCACGGCGGATCGATAGGGGGATCCGCTGGCCCGCCGGACTTCGAACCTCGCCAACGCAAGCCAGCCCAGGGTTCGGGCCGGTGCTTCTGCCGATTCCGGCATTCACACCACTAGAAAGGGAAATACGATGTCCCAGGTAACGCAACCGCGTGTGCGTCGAGTGTGGGTGGTCCTTGGTGCGTCCGTTCTGTCATCGCTGCTGCTGGCCACGCCTGCGCTGGCCGGTGACGTCCAGCTCAGCGGCCTGCAGTCCGCGCCGACGCACCAGCGCTTCATCGTGAAGTACCGCGACGGCAGTGCGCCGGTGGCCAACACCACTGCACTGGCGTCTTCGCTGAAGAGTGCCGCCGCCGGCCTGGCCAGCAGCCAGGGGCGCGCGCTGGGCCTGCAGGAAGTCCGCAAGCTGGCCGTGGGCCCGACCCTGGTCAGGACCGATCGCCCGCTCGACCAGGCCGAATCCGAGCTGCTGATGCGCAAGCTCGCTGCCGACCCGAATGTGGAATACGTCGAAGTCGACCAGATCATGCGTGCGACGCTGACCCCGAACGACACCCGCTTCAGTGAACAGTGGGGCTTCGGTACCTCCAATGCGTCGATCAACGTGCAGCCGGCCTGGGACAAGGCCACCGGCACCGGCGTCGTGGTGGCCGTGATCGACACCGGCATCACCAACCATCCCGATCTCAACGCCAACATCCTGCCCGGCTATGACTTCATCAGCGACGCTGCGATGGCGCGCGATGGCGGCGGCCGCGACAGCAACCCGAACGACGAAGGCGACTGGTATGGCGCCAACGAGTGCGGCTCGGGCATCCCGGCGTCCAACTCCAGCTGGCACGGCACCCACGTCGCCGGCACCGTGGCGGCGGTGACCAACAACAGCACCGGCGTGGCCGGCACGGCGTTCAACGCCAAGGTCGTCCCGGTGCGCGTGCTCGGCAAGTGCGGCGGCTATACCTCCGACATCGCCGATGCCATCGTGTGGGCCTCCGGCGGCACCGTCAGTGGCGTGCCGGCCAATGCCAATCCGGCGGAAGTCATCAACATGTCGCTGGGCGGCGGCGGCACCTGCTCGGCCACCTACCAGAACGCGATCAACGGCGCGGTCAGCCGCGGCACCACCGTGGTGGTCGCCGCTGGCAACAGCAACACCAACGTGTCCTCGTCGGTGCCGGCCAACTGCGCCAATGTGATCGCAGTAGCGGCCACGACCTCGGCCGGTGCGCGGGCCAGCTTCTCCAACTATGGTGCCGGCATCGACATTTCCGGTCCGGGCCAGAGCATCCTGTCCACCCTCAACACCGGCACCACCACGCCGGGCAGCGCCAGCTACGCGTCCTACAACGGCACCTCGATGGCGGCCCCGCATGTGGCCGGTGTGGTTGCACTGATGCAGTCGGTGGCGCCGAGCCCGCTGAGCCCGGCGCAGGTCGAGAGCATCATCAAGAGCACCGCACGCCCGCTGCCGGGCGCCTGCTCGGGGGGCTGCGGCGCCGGCATCATCGACGCCAACGCGGCGGTCACCGCAGCGATCAACGGCGGTGGCAACCCGAACCCGGGTGGCAACGTGCTGCAGAACAATGTGCCGGTGACCGGCCTGGGCGCTGCGACCGGTGCCGAGCTGAACTACACCGTCGCCGTCCCGGCCGGCAGCACCCAGCTGCGCGTGGCGATCAGTGGCGGCAGCGGCGATGCCGACCTGTACGTGCGCCAGGGCAGTGCCCCGACCGATACCACCTACACCTGCCGCCCGTACCTGAGTGGCAACAGCGAGACCTGCACCATCAACAGTCCCGCCGCCGGGACCTGGTACGTGCGGGTGAAGGCGTACAGCACCTTCTCGGGCGTGACCCTCAGCGCCCAGTACTGAGCCCAAGACCCTCTCCAAGGGCACGCCCTGGCTTCGGCCGGGGCGTTTTTTCCTGGGTGGATGCCGACCCTGGTCGGCGCCCTGTTCCTCAGACCGACTCGAAGCGGTTGGCCGCCACGTTCTTGCGCACGTGCTGCGGGTCGAAGATCCGCCCGTTCATCGCGATGTACACGCCACTCGGCAGCGACTGCACCGCACCGATCGCACAGCCGATGTTGAACTCGGCATCCGAGCCGCGGAAACGGGCCGGGCTCAGCGCGCCGGTCATCACGATGGTCTTGTCCGGGATCGTCGCCAGCACCTTGCCGGTCTGCACCATCGAGTCGGTGCCATGGGTGACCAGCACGTGCCGGGTCGGCTGCGCGGCGATGGTGGCACGGATCAGCTCGCGGTCCTCGTCGTTGATGTGCAGCGAATCCTTGCGCAGGATCGGGATCACGTTGAAGCGGAACGTCACGCCCAGCTCGCGCAGGATCATGCCGATCTGCGGATCGCCGATCTGGTAGTCCGACTTGTCGTCGAAGTAGATCTTGTCGATCGTGCCACCGGTGGTGACGACCAGGAGCTCTTCCATCATGTGCATGCGCGAAACCAGGACAGGGACTGCGGCGCGGGGCCAGGAATGCAGATGATAAGGCCCTGCGCGCGCAGCGTCAGCGCCGCTTGCCGAAGCGGGCGCGCAGGCCGGGCAGGCTGGCGCTGAAGATCACCAGCAGCGCCAGCGCGATCTCGATCAGTGCCAGCCAGCGTGTTTCCGGGTGGCTCCAGGCGCTCATCACGCCGTGGCTGAACCAGCCCAGCGCCAGCACCGAGGCCCAGAAGCCGGCCTTGCGCCAGCCCAGGCGCACGGCGATGGCCAGTGCCAGCGGTGGGGCGGTGAACACCAGCTGGGTGGCCAGCCAGTGCCTGTCATTGATGAACCAGCCGGCGAACAGCGCGGCCAGCGCCATCAGGGCCAGCAGCAGCACCGTGCGCGGCGCCCGGCTCATCGGGCCAAGCGCTGCGCGATGTCGGCCACCCGGCGCCCCAGCGCGCGCGCCAGCACCGCTTCGTCGTCGGTCGGCTGCGGATCGTCGGCGGCACCGGCCACATGGCTTGCGCCGTAGGGCGTACCGCCGCTGGTGGTATGGCTCAGCGCCGGCTCGGTGAACGGGATGCCGACGATCACGCAGCCGTGGTGCAGCAGTGGCACCTGCATCGACAGCAGGGTCGACTCCTGCCCGCCGTGCATTGACGCGGTGGAGGTGAACACGCCCGCCGGTTTGCCGGACAGGGTGCCGTTGACCCATTCGGCGCCCAGCCCGTCCAGGAAGTGCTTGACCGGCGCGGCCATGTTGCCGAAGCGGGTGGGGCTGCCCAGCAGCAGGCCCTGGCATTCGGCCAGGTCCTGCACGCTCACGTAGGGCGCGCCATCGTCGGGTACCGGTGGCTGCGCGGTCTGGGTCACGGCAGCCACCGGCGGCACCGTGCGCAGGCGCGCGGTCATGCCCGGCACTTCGCCGATGCCCCGCGCGATCTGGCGCGCCAGCCGTGCCACCGAACCGCCCCGGCTGTAGTACAGCACCAGAATCTCGCCCATCGTGCCCGCTTCTCCTCGTCGTGTGGCCGCCAGTATGGCTATCCTGCGAGCATTCCGCATCGGGTACCCTTTCGCCGATGGAACCTTTGGATACGCTCAACCTGTGGATGGAGCGCGCGCGGGATCGCGCACGGGCCATCAGCTTCGGCCGCTTCCTGTGGCACCGCTTCCTCGACGACCGCCTGTTCCAGGCAGCGGCGGCGCTGGCGTACACCACGGTGTTCGCGCTGGTGCCGCTGGCAATCGTGGTGTTCGGTGTGCTGTCGGCCTTCCCCGTCTTCGACCGCTGGAGCGACCAGCTCAGCGACTACGTGTTCTCCAACTTCGTGCCCTCCGCGGCACGTGCCGCCGAAGGCTACCTGCGGCAGTTCTCGGCCAGTGCCGGGCAGCTGACGGCGGCCGGCTTCATCGCGCTGGTGGTATCGCTGCTGATCACGCTCAACAGCGTGGAAGAGACCTTCAACCAGATCTGGCGGGTCGGCTCGACCCGGCCCAAGCTGACCCGCTTCCTGGTCTACTGGACCGTGCTGACCCTGGGCGCGATGCTTGCCGCTGCGTCTCTGGCCGTATCGGCGCGGGTGTTCGCCATGCCGTTGTTCGGTACCCAGGAGGGCCGGTGGCTGGCCGAACTGGCGCTGCGGCTGGCGCCGATCCTGATCGAGTTCGTCTGCATCACGCTGATGTTCCGGGTGGTGCCGCACCACACGGTGAAATGGCGGCATGCCGTGCCCGGCGCGATCCTGGCGGCGGTCATCCTGGAACTGGTGAAGTGGGGCATCGGTGCCTATCTGGGCAGCTTCCAGTCCTACCAGAAGCTGTATGGCACGGTGGCGTTCGTGCCGATCCTGCTGCTGTGGATCTACCTGTGCTGGGTGGCGGTGCTGCTGGGGGCGTCGCTGGCTTCGTCGATGGCCGCCTTCCGCTACCAGCCGGTGGAACTGCGCCTGCCGCAGGGCTATGAGTTCTATGGACTGCTGCGCCTGCTCGGCCGCTTCCAGCATGCACGGGCCAAGGGCAAAGGCCTGGCCGATGACGAGATCCTGCGGCTGGAGCCGATGCTGACCGATTCGCTGCTGCAGGACCTGATCTGCAACCTGCAGGAGATCGACCTGCTGCGCCGCGATGAGCGCGGCGAGTGGCTGCTGTCACGCGACCTGGACCAGGTCAGCCTGGCCGATCTGTACGAATGCACCCAGCTGCGCATCCCGGTGGCCGAGCAGCACCTGCCGTACCGTGACGACAGCCTGGGCCGTGCCGCGTTGGCGGCGCTGGACGATCTGCGGCTGCCCCTGCGCGAACGCCTGAAGCGACGGGTCAGCGATATCTATACCGATTCTGGAGACATGCCATGACCCGCAAGACCCCGTTGCCGCAGCTGCTTCCAGTGGCCCTGATGCTGGCCCTGGCGGCCTGCAAGCCGGCCCAGGAACCGGCGCCGGCCAGCAGCCAGCCGCCGGCGCAGGCGCCCACCCTGAGTGCCCCGGCACCTGCGGAGGAGACGCCGGCCGAGCGCACCACGGCCGAGTTCCCGACGCTGAAGATGAAGGCGGTGGACGGCAGCGACTACGACCTGGCCGCGCATCGCGGGAAGTGGGTGGTGGTGAACTTCTGGGCCACCTGGTGCGCACCGTGCCGCAAGGAGATGCCCGAGCTGTCGGCGTTGCATGCGATGCGCAGCAACATCGAAGTGGTCGGCCTGGCCTATGAGGACATCGCGGCACCGGAAATGCAGTCGTTCCTGGCCAAGCATCCGGTGACCTATCCGATCGTCATCGTGGATCCGTTCGATCCGCCGGCGGACTTCGCCACACCGCGCGGCCTGCCGCTGACGCATCTGCTGGACCCGCAGGGCAAGCTGGCGCATACGTTCCTTGGCCCGGTGACCGCCGCCGACATCGAAAAGCAGATCGCTGCTGCCAAGTAATGGGGTTGGGCGGCAGGGCCTGCGGCCCTGCACCCGCGGTAGTGCCGGCCGCTGGCCGGCAGCAACAGCGGGCTATCCGTGGGATGGCGGGGCGGTGTCGGAGTGCGGGGACGCTGCAAGTACGTCCCTGTAAGCTTGGCAGCCGCATCCATGCGGCTGACACCCCGCACTCCGACACCGCCCCACCTCTGACAGATTCCTCATGTCTGGTAGATCCACGCCATGCGTGGATGATTCTCCAGACAAATCGAATATTTCGAATTGAATTCGAAGAGCATCCACGCATGGTGTGGATCAACGACAGATCGCGGAAATCTGTCGAAGGCGGACCCACCCCGCCTACCCACAGGTAATCCGCTTCTGCTTCGGCTGTTGTTGTTGCCTCGGTTCGTAGCAGGTGCAGGGCCGCAGGCCCTGCCGACCCACCCTAATCCTCGACCGGGAAGTCCTCGATCGGCTTCAGCACATCGTAGTGCTCGCGATGCAGCTTGCCCTTCAGCTTCGGCAGCTCCGGCAACGGCGCATCCACCCGCGTGTCCGGCAACCGGTCCAGCAGGTTGCGCACCAGCGTCAACCGGCCCAGCCGCTGGTCATTGAAATCCACCAGCGTCCACGGCGCCGCCTCGCGATGCGTCGCGCGCAGCATCGCCTCGCGGGCTTCGGTATAGGCGCTGTACTTGCTGCGCGATTTCAGGTCGACCGGGGACAGCTTCCAGCCCTTCAGTGGATCGAGATGGCGCTCGGCGAAGCGCTTTTCCTGCTGCTCCTGGTCCACGCACAGCCAGTACTTGAACAGCAGGATGCCGTCATCCACCAGCAGCTGCTCGAACACCGGTGCCTGGCGCAGGAACTGCTGGTACTCGGTTTCGCTGCAATAGCCCATCACCCGCTCGACGCCCGCGCGGTTGTACCAGCTGCGGTCCATCAGCACGATCTCGCCGGCGGCGGGAAGATGCGAGGCATAGCGCTGGAAATACCACTGCGTGGCTTCGCGGTCGGTAGGCTTGGGCAACGCCACCACCCGGCATTGGCGCGGGTTGAGATGCTGGCTGATGGCCTGGATCGCGCCGCCCTTGCCTGCCGTGTCCCGTCCCTCGAACAGCACCAGCAGGCGTTGCCCGCTGTGCTGCACCCAGCGCGCCATCGCGGTCAGTTCCAGCTGCAGCGGCAGCAGCAGTTCGTCGTAGTCCTTGCGCTTGAGCTTGGCCATCGTCACACCACGCGGGGAGGAAGCCCGAGCGTAGCGCAGCGGTGGCTCAGGCGATGTCGACGCCCTGCCAGCCCTGCTCGCCGGCCAGTCGCTGCAGCAGCGCCGACAGGTCGCGGGCGAACCCGGCCATGTCGAACAGGCCACTGCGGTCGCGCGCCTGCGCCAGCTCGGCGCGCAGCGCGGCCAGGGCCGATGGGTCGTTGCCCAATGCGCTGGCGGCGGCGATGAACGCCGCATCGTCGACAACATTCATCCGCGAAAGACCCAGATGATGGTTGAGGCTGCCGGCCACGCGCGCGGCGAAGGTATCGCCCGGGCAGGTCAGCACCGGGCAGCCGGCCCACAGCGCATCGGAAGCGGTGGTGTGCGCGTTGTACGGATGCGTGTCGAGGAACAGGTCGGCCAGTTGATACCGGGCCAGGTACTGCGGGTGTGGCAGCTTGGCCATGAACACCAGGCGCGCCGGATCCACGCCCGCCGCCTGCGCGGCAGCGCGCAGGCGGGCGTCGGCCTGGCCCGGGCCGGACAGCAGCCACAGCACGCTGCCAGGCACCGCCTGCAGCACGGCGAACGCGCGGCCCATGCTGCGCGGGTTGAGCTTGTAGCTGTTGTTGAAGCAGCAGAACACCACGCCCTGTTCGGGCAGGCCGCACTCGGCGCGGGACGGGGACGGCTCCAGCGTGCGGGTGTTGTCCGAGGGCTGGAAGGCCCGTGGCAGGCGCAGGACGCGTTCGCTGAAGTGCGGTTCCAGCGATGCCGGCAGCACGAATTCATCGGCGACCACGGCGTCCAGCCAGCGCGCGCCCGAGGTGCCGGGGTAGGCCAGCCAGTTCAGCTGCAACGGGGCCGGGCGCATGGCCAGCACTTCGGGCGTGCCACCGCCGCCCCAGCCGCGCAGATCGAACAGCAGGTCGATGCCCTGCGCACGGATGCGGGCCGCGATGTCGGCATGCCGCAGCGCGGCCACGTCATGCAGGCGGGTCGCGGCCTGCAGGCGGTCGCGGATGCGGCTGCCATCGGCGCGGTTCAGCGCGAACAGGTGCAGTTGCAGTGCCGGGTCATGACGCAGGTGTTCGAGCAGGGCCACGGTCAGCAGCCCGGTGGGATGGGCACCGAAGCCATTGGAAAGGAAGCCGACGCGCAACGGGCCGCGCGTGCGCATCTTCACCGCTGGCAAGGGCCGCACCGAGCCGGCGATGACAGCGGCGCGCGCCCGTGCACAGGCCAGCTGCTCGGCCGCGCTGGCGTCTTCACTGAGAAAGGCGAAGGGTTCCACCGCACCCTGCCCGGAAGCGAGCGCGGCGCGTACCTGCGTGGACAGCGCGTCCACGTCCTGCCAGTGACACAGGCGGCGCTGCCAGGCCAGGCGCTGGGCCGCGATGTAGGGCTCGTCGGGCATCAGCGCATGCGCGCGGCGATAGGCCGCTGCCGCGCCCTCGGCATCATCGGCATCTTCCAGTGCATGGCCCAGCCACAGCGCGATGCCCGGGTGCTGCGGCGCCAATGCCGAGGCCTGGCCGAGCAGCGCCGCCGCGTCGGCATGCGCGCCGGCCATCCAGGCCACGCGGCCCAGGCGCGCCAGTGCCTCGGGGTGGTTCGGGCGCAGCTGCAATGCACGTCGTGCGGCCTGCTCGCCGGCGGCGATGTCGCCGGCTTCCAGCTCCAGGTCGGCCAGCATCACCCAGGCGACGAAGTCACCGGGCTGGCGTGCGATCGCCTGCTGCAGGTGCTGCCGCTGCTGCCAGGCCGACATCGTGCTCAGCCCGCCGACAGCTGGGCCAGGGCATCGACCTGGTGTTCGTGGCTGAGCCGCTGCAGCAGCGGGTCGAGGTCGCCGGCGAGGATGTTGGGCAGGTCGTACAGGGTCAGGCCTTCCACGCGATGGTCGGTGATCCGGCCCTGCGGGAAGTTGTAAGTGCGGATGCGCTGGCTGCGGTCGCCGCTGCCGACCTGCAGGCGCCGCGATTCGGCCTGCGCGGCGTCCTGGCGCTGGCGCTCGGCATCGAGCAGCTGCGCCTTCAGGCGCTTCATCGCCTTGTCGCGGTTGGCGTGCTGGCTGCGCTCGGTCTGGCACTCCACCACCACGCCGGTCGGCACGTGGGTGATGCGGATCGCCGATTCGGTCTTGTTGACGTGCTGGCCACCGGCGCCGGACGAGCGGAACGTATCCACCTTCAGGTCGGCCGGGTTGATGACGATGTCATCGACCTCGTCGGCCTCGGGAATGATCGCCACAGTCGCCGCCGAGGTGTGGATGCGGCCCTGTGATTCGGTGGCCGGCACGCGCTGCACGCGATGCGTGCCCGATTCGAACTTCAGGCGCGAGAACGCACCGCGGCCGACCACGCGCGCCACCACTTCCTTGTAGCCCCCATGCTCACCCGGGCTGTCCGATTCGATCTCGACCTTCCAGCCCTGGCGTTCGGCATAGCGGGCGTACATGCGGAACAGGTCGCCGGCGAAGATCGCCGCCTCATCGCCGCCGGTGCCGGCGCGCACTTCCAGGAACAGGTTGCCGTCGTCGCGCGGGTCACGCGGCACCAGCAGCAGCGCAAGCTCCTGCTCCAGTGCCTGCAGGCGCGCCTGCGCGGCGGCGATTTCCTCCTCGGCCAGCTCGCGCAGGTCGGGGTCGGCGCGCATGCCTTCGGCGGCGGCCAGGTCGGCCTTGGCACGGGCTTCATCGGCCAGTGCAGTGGCGACCGGTTCAAGTTGGGCGAATTCGCGCGAAAGGTCGCGGAAACGGGTGTTGTCGGCGACCACGTCGGGTTCGGCGAGCAGGCGTTCCAGTTCTTCGCGGCGCTCGGCCAGCGCTTCCAGCTTACGGCGCAGGGTCGGCGTCATCGGGTCTCACGGGTGGGTGGCGGTAACCCGGCGTCGCCGGGAACAGGCGCTCGGCGGCGCGGGTCAGGTCGGCATCGCCGCTCAGCGCGGCCGCGCGCAGGGCGGCGGTCGGCGGATGCAGCAGGCGGTTGGTCAGGCCATGGGCCAGCAGTTCCAGCACTTCGTCGGCGGGCTTGCCGTTGGCCAGCTGCTGGCGCGCACGCTCCAGCAGCTCGGCGCGGGTGGCTTCGCCAAACGCGCGCAGCTGCCGCAGCGGTGCCTGGTGGGCGCTGGCCTGCTGGGTCTCGATGAAACGCGACACCTGCAGGTCGATGATCGCCTCGGCCTCGGCGGCGGCCTCGCGGCGGCCACGACGGTTGTCTTCCACCGCGCGTTCCAGGTCATCGACGGTGTAGAGGAAGGCGTCGTTGAGCGTGCCGACCTCGGCTTCGATGTCGCGCGGCACGGCCAGGTCGAACAGCAGCATCGGCTTGTGCCGGCGCGCGCGCAGGGCCTTGGCCACCATCTCGCGATGGATCACCGGTTCGCGCGCGGCGGTGGCCGAGAACACGATGTCGGCCTCGCCGAGGTGGCGATCCAGTTCGGTCAGCGGCAACGCCACGCCGCCATGGCGGCTGGCCAGTTCCTGCGCGTGGGCCAGGGTGCGGTTGGCGATCAGCAGCCGCCGTACCTTGCCTTCACTCAGGTGCCGTGCAGCCAGTTCGATGGTCTCGCCGGCACCGACCAGCAGGACGGTGGAGTCGTCCAGCCGGGCGAACGCGTTCTGTGCCAGGCGCACGGCCGCCGAGGCCACCGACACCGGGTTGGTGCCAATCTGGGTATCGGTGCGCGCACGCTTGGCCACCGAGAAGGTCTGCTGGAACAGGCGGTCCAGGCGTTGGCCGAGCAGTCCGTGGTCGCGCGCCGTCGACCAGGCTTCCTTCACCTGGCCGAGGATCTGCGGCTCGCCCAGCACCATCGAGTCCAGGCCGGTGGCGACCCGGAACAGGTGGCGCACGGCTTCGGCATCGGCGTGCTGGTACAGATAGCCCTGCAGGTCACCGGCCTGGCTGTGCAGCCACTGGTCCAGCGCCTGTGCCGACTCGGCCACGGCGTACAGCTCGGTGCGGTTGCAGGTGGACAGCAGGACCGCCTCGGCAATCTGCGGGGTGTCGCGCAGCGAACCCAGCGCACGCGGCAACGCCTCACCGGCGAAGGCCGCGCGCTCGCGCAGCTCCACCGGTGCGGTCTGGTGATTCAGTCCGAGCACCCACAGGGTCATTGTTCAGTTGCTTGCGATAAGCTGCTGGCCATTGGACGACATTTTAAGGCCCCGATGCCGACGATGCCCGCATTGATTCGCATCCCCAGTGTTCTGCTGCTGTCCCTGGCCTGCGCCCAGGCCATGGCGGCGGCGCCGGCCAAGGCGCCTGTACGCGGCCCGGCCACTGAGGAACTGGCGCTGGAACCGGTGATGGCCGGCGAGTTCGCGCTGCAGGCCGGCAAGCTGGCCGAGGCCGCGCGCTGGTACCTGCAGGCGGCCCAGCAGACCGACGGCGATGCAGGGCTGGCCGAGCGCGCCACCCGTATTTCGATGCTGGCCAACGATGACGCCAGTGCCGCCAAGGGCCTGGCCCTGTGGCAGCAGCGTGCGCCGGATTCGTTGACCCTGCGCAGCGCCGCCGGTGCGCTGGCCATGCGCCAGGGCGATGTGAAGGCGGCCCGCAGCGCGTTGCAGGCCCTGCTGGCCGACCCCGACGAGCGCGGCTGGAAGTTCGCCCTGGCCGCACTCATCGGCGGTGGCCGCGACCCGGCGGTGCCGGCGCAGGTGCTGGGCGAGCTGGTCGATGCCAATGCGATTCCAGCGAAGATCGAGGCCTGGCAGGAGTTCGGCCGTCTCGCCCTGCGCATGGACAAGCCCGAACTGGCGCGGCGCATGATCGATGAAGTGGTCAAGCGCTTCCCCGAAGAACCGCGTGTGGCGCTGCTGCGTGCCAGCCAGCTGCAGCAGGCCGGCGAGACCGACAAGGCCCTGTCGCTGCTGCACGACGTCGAACCGAAGACCCGCCAGGACCCCGAGCTGCGCAACGCGGTGGCCATCGCCTATGACAGCCTCGGCCAGCCGGCTGCGGCCGAGCGTGTGCTGGCGTTCGGCCCGCAGGACGTGCAGACCTGGGGCATGCGCGCCTCGCTGCTGGCCAAGCAGGGCGACAAGGCGGCGCTGTCCAACCTGTACAACGAACTGTCACGGCAGGCGGCCAAGCCGGACCCGGCGCAGCGACTGCTGCTGGGCAAGATCGCCGAGTACCTGAAGCGCTACCCCGAAGCGGTGCAGTGGTACCACAGCGTGCCCGGCGGTGATGAACTGAGCGAGGCGCGCCTGCGTGCGGCCAACGCCCAGGCCCTGGCCGGGCGCCTGCCGCAGGCCCTGGATGAAGTGCACGCGATCCAGTCCGACGCAGTGGTCGACGACGATGTGCGCCGTGACGCCTATCTGCTGGAAGCCGAACTGCGCCAGCGTGGCGACGACAGCGCCGGTGAACTGGATGCGCTGGCCCGCGGCCTGGCCGCCTACCCGGATGACAACGGCCTGCTGTACGCACGTGCGCTCACCTGGGAGCGCCGCGACGACATCCCGCGCGCCGAGGCCGACCTGCGCAAGATCCTGGTGACCGACCCGGAAAACGTGCCGGCGCTGAACGCGCTGGGCTACACCCTGGCCGACCGTACCGGCCGCCTGCAGGAGGCGCTGGAGCTGATCGACCGCGCCCGCGTGGCCGAGCCGGACAACGCCGCCATCGTCGACAGCTATGGCTGGGTGCTATATCGCCTGGGTCGCAAGGAAGAGGCATTGGTGCAGCTGCGCCGGGCCTGGACCCTGGCCAAGGACCCGGAGATCGCCGCCCATGTCGGTGAAGTGCTGTGGGTGCTGGGCAAGCATGACGAGGCCCGTCACTTCTTCGAGGAAGCGGCCAGGCTCGATCCTGAAAACCGCGCGCTGCTGCGCGCCCGCGAGAAATTCAATCCATGAGTGTTTCCCTGATCCGGCCGCTGCTGCTGGCGGCTGCGACCTTGGCGGTGACCGCCTGTACCAGCGTGGGTACGCAGAAGACCGCGCCACCGGCGGTGGTCCAGACGGTTTCGGCCGAAGCGGCACAGGCCGAAGCGGCCCGCGTGGCGGCCCTGCACGCGCAGCCGGAGTGGGCCTTCCAGGGCCGGGTCGCGGTCAGCAAGGGCAAGGACGGCGGCAGCGGTCGCATTGACTGGAAACAGGACGGCCGCCGCTACGTGGTCGAACTGAGCGCGCCGGTGACCCGGCAGAGCTGGAAGCTGACCGGCGACACCCATTCCGAAGCCGGCCGCCTGGACGGGCTGTCCGGCGGTCCGCGTGATGGCGAGGACGCCCAGCAGCTGCTGCTGGAGGCGACCGGCTGGGACATCCCGGTCAACCAGCTGCCGGAGTGGATCCGTGGCCTGGTGGCCGGCGACGCCGCCGGTCCGGAGGCGGTCGAGCGCGACGCTGACGGCCGGCCGCGCCGCATGCAGCAGATGGGTTGGCAGGTGCAGTACCTGGACTGGTACCCGGCTGAGGGCGGACGCCCGGCGCTGCCACGCCGGATCGAGGCCAGCAATGGCGACGCCAAGGTGCGCCTGCTGGTGGACCAGTGGGGGCAGGGCACGCCATGAGCGGGGCTGCCGACGACGCGGGCTGGTCCTGGTGGCCGGCCCCGGCCAAGCTGAACCTGTTCCTGCACATCACCGGCCGCCGGGCCGACGGCTACCACGAGCTGCAGACCGTGTTCCGCCTGCTGGACTGGGGGGACCGCATCGGCCTGCGCCTGCGTGAAGACGGCCAGGTGCATCGGCAGGGCGAGGGCCTGGCCGGCGTGGCCGAAGCCGATGACCTAGCGGTGCGGGCCGCGCGCCTGCTCCAGGAAGCGACGAAGGTCGCGCAAGGTGCTGACATCATCGTCGAAAAGCACGTTCCTGCCGGTGGTGGGTTTGGCGGCGGTTCGTCCGACGCGGCCACCGTGCTGGTGGTACTGAACCGGCTCTGGCGTGCCGGCCTGGATGAAGATGCCCTGGCCGCGCTGGGCCTGCGCCTGGGCGCCGACGTGCCGGTGTTCGTGCGCGGGCGCAACGCCTGGGCCGAAGGGGTGGGCGAGCGCCTGCAGCCGATCACGCTGGCCCCGGCCTGGTATGTGGTGGTTGAACCGGGCGTTCATGTTCCCACGCCGGTCCTCTTTGCAGACCCGGATTTGACGCGCGACAGCCCAGTGGCGAAAATAGAGGACTTCGCTTCCGGGACCCTGGTCGGGAACGCGTTCGAACCGGTGCTGCGCCGCCGTGAGCCTGCCGTCGAGGCCGCGCTCGCTGCGTTGAGCGGCATCGGCACGGCGCGGCTGACCGGTTCGGGAAGTGGTTGTTTCGTCGAGTTCGCATCGCAGTCTGCCGCAGAGCAGGGACGGTCGAAGTTGCCGAAGGAGTTGCGGGCAAGGGTGGCAGCGGGCGTTGCGCGTTCGCCACTGCTGGATGCACTCGAGCAACACTGATTTATCAATGCAGGGGCGTCGCCAAGAGGCCCAAGGCACCAGGTTTTGATCCTGGCATTCGTAGGTTCGAATCCTACCGCCCCTGCCAATAGCGGCTGTGTCCGCGCCTTCCAGCGCATCGCCCGCGCGGGACGTGGATACAACCGCGGTGTTGTCAGCAGCAAGGGTCCATCGGGGTCCTTGCCGACTCCGGATCCCCGCCACTCGTCCCCGCCCGAGACAATCATGATGCAAGAGTCCCCGAACCTGCTGGTCTTTTCCGGCAACGCCAACAAACGTCTGGCGCAGAACATCTGCAAGGAACTGGGGGTTCGCCCGGGCAAGGCGCTGGTCTCGCACTTCTCCGATGGTGAAGTGCAGGTGGAGATCGAGGAGAACGTCCGCAAGCAGGACGTGTTCGTGATCCAGCCGACCTGTGCGCCGAGCGCGGAAAACCTGATGGAACTGCTGGTGCTGATCGACGCGCTCAAGCGCGCGTCGGTGGCCAGCGTGACCGCCGTGGTGCCGTACTTCGGCTACTCGCGGCAGGATCGCCGCATGCGTTCCTCGCGCGTGCCGATCACCGCCAAGCTGGCGGCGAAGATGTTCAGCACCGCTGGCGCTGATCGCGTGCTGACCGTCGACCTGCACGCCGACCAGATCCAGGGTTTCTTCGATATTCCGGTGGACAACGTGTATGCGTCCCCGCTGCTGCTGGCCGACATCTGGCGCGCCTACGGCACCGAGAACCTGATCGTTGTGTCGCCGGACGTGGGCGGCGTGGTCCGCGCCCGTGCGGTGGCCAAGCGCCTGGATGACGCCGACCTGGCGATCATCGACAAGCGCCGCCCGCGTGCCAACGTCTCCACCGTGATGAACATCATCGGTGACGTCGAAGGCAAGACCTGCGTGATGGTCGATGACATCGTCGATACCGCCGGCACCCTGTGCGCCGCTGCCGCTGCCCTGAAGGCGCGCGGTGCGCTCAAGGTCGCCGCCTACTGCACCCACGCGGTGCTGTCGGGCCCGGCGGTGGACAACATCACCAATTCCCAGCTCGACGAGCTGGTGGTGACCGACACCATCCCGCTGAAGGACGCGGCGCGGGTATGCAGCAAGATCCGCCAGCTGAGCGTGGCGGAAATGCTGGCCGAAACGATGCGCCGCATCGCCTTCGGCGAGTCGGTCAGCTCGCTGTACGTCGACTGAGTTTTTCGCCCCTGCCGGCAACGGCGGGGGCATACCCGGATGCTTCTGGTCGCGGAAGCATCTTCAACCGCCACGCCGCAGGGCGCGGCAACAACCTGAGTAGTCGAAAATGTCGAAGACCCATGAAATCAAGGTCACCAAGCGTGAACTGCAGCGTAAGGGTGCGAGCCGCCGCCTGCGTCACGCCGGTGTGATCCCGGCCATCGTGTACGGCGGCAACGCCGAGCCGGTCGCCATCAGCCTGGATCACAACGAAATCTGGCTGGCCCAGCAGAACGAGTGGTTCTATGCCTCGATCCTGGACCTGAACCTGGATGGCCAGGTGCAGAAGGTCCTGCTGCGTGACATGCAGCGCCACCCGTACAAGCAGCTGATCATGCACCTGGACTTCCAGCGCGTGAACGAGAACGAAGCCCTGACCGCTTCGGTCCCGCTGCACTTCGTCAACGAAGACACCTCGCCGGCCGGCAAGGCTGCCGACGTCGTGGTCACCCACGAACTGAAGGAAGTGACCATCACCTGCCTGCCGAAGGACCTGCCGGAGTCGATCGAAGTCGACCTGGGCGAGCTGAAGGCCGGTGACGTGGTGTACCTGTCCGACATCAAGCTGCCGAAGGGCGTGGAAATCCCGGCCCTGGCGCTGGGCAAGGACCACGACGACGCCATCGTCACCGCCAAGGCCGGCAAGGCCGACGAGGCTGACGAAGAAGCGGCTGCCGCCGAGTAATACCGTTACGGTGCCTGCCTCCGGGCAGGCACCGTACTGGAAGGAACCATGGCAGGACTGAGACTGATCGTCGGTCTGGGCAACCCCGGATCGGAACACGCCCGGACCCGGCACAATGCCGGGTTTCATTTCGTTGAGGCCCTGGCGGAAAAAGCCGGTGCGCGATGGAATGTGGACAGCAAGCTGTTCGGTGAGACCGCCAAGGTCGAGATCGCCGGGCAGACGGTGTGGCTGCTCAAGCCCGCCACCTTCATGAACCTCAGCGGCAAGTCGGTCACCGCCGCGCAGCGGTTCTGGAAGATCGAGCCGGAGGAAACCCTGCTGGCCCACGACGAGCTGGACCTGCCGCCCGGTGCGGCGCGGCTGAAGTTCGACGGTGGCCACGGCGGCCAGAACGGCCTGCGCGACACCATGCGCCTGCTGGGCCACGGCAGGTTCCATCGCCTGCGCGTGGGCATCGGCCATCCCGGCCACAAGGACCGCGTAGTGGGTTGGGTGCTGGGTCGCCCGTCCAAGGAGGATGACGTGCTGATCGCACGCGCCATCGACGACGCGATCGACGTGCTGCCGCTGGCGGTGCAGGGCGATTTCAACGAAGCGATGAAGCGGCTGCATACCCCGAAATAACCGGTAGGTACCGACCGCTGGTCGGTACGGAGCCAACCAGACCGGTAGGTACCGACCGCTGGTCGGTACGGATTCAACCAGACCGGTAGGTACCGACCGCTGGTCGGTACGGAGTCAACCAGACCGGTAGGTACCGACCGCTGGTCGGTATGGAGTCAACCAGACCGGTAGGTACCGACCGCTGGTCGGTACGGAGTCAACCAGACCGGTAGGTACCGACCGCTGGTCGGTATGGAGTCAACCCGACCGGTAGGTACCGACCGCTGGTCGGTACGGAGAATGATTGGAAAAGCAGCGCCCACGTCGCTGTTTCCCCAATCACTTTCACCCCAGAGAGCTGTCACCCATGGGTATCAAATGCGGCATCGTCGGCCTGCCCAACGTCGGCAAGTCGACCCTGTTCAATGCGCTGACCAAGGCGGGCATCGCCGCGGCGAACTTCCCGTTCTGCACCATCGAGCCGAACGTCGGCATCGTGCCGGTGCCGGATCCGCGCCTGAACGAGCTGGCGGGCATCATCAACCCGCAGAAGGTCATCCCGACCGCGGTCGAGTTCGTCGACATCGCCGGCCTGGTCGCCGGTGCCGCCAGCGGTGAAGGCCTGGGCAACAAGTTCCTGGCGCACATCCGCGAAGTCGATGCCATCACCCACGTGGTGCGCTGCTTCGAGCACGGTGACATCGTGCACGTGGCCGGCAAGGTCGATCCGATCTCGGACATCGAAACCATCGACACCGAGCTGGCGCTGGCCGACCTGGACAGCGTCGAGAAGGCGCTGAACCGTGCCGAGCGCGCAGCCAAGGGCGGCGACAAGGATGCGGCGGCGCGCAAGCCGGTGCTGGCCAAGCTGCAGGCGGCACTGTCCGACGGCAAGGCCGGTCGCTCGGCCGGCCTGGACGACGAGGAAAAGGCGCTGGTGCGCGACCTGTTCCTGCTCACCCTGAAGCCGGTGATGTACATCGCCAACGTGCTGGAAGACGGCTTCGAGAACAACCCGCACCTGGACGCCGTGCGCGCGCACGCCGCCGCCGAGGGCGCGCAGGTGGTGCCGGTGTCGGCCGCGATCGAAGAAGAGCTGTCCCAGCTCGACGACGAAGACCGCGATACTTTCCTGGCCGACCTGGGCCTGAGCGAGCCGGGCCTGAACCGCGTGATCAACGCGGCCTACAGCCTGCTCGGCCTGCAGACCTATTTCACTGCCGGCGTGAAGGAAGTCCGCGCGTGGACCGTGCGCAAGGGCGCTACCGCTCCGCAGGCCGCCGCCGTCATCCACACCGACTTCGAGAAGGGCTTCATCCGCGCCGAAACCATCGCGTATGACGACTTCATCAAGTACAAGGGCGAAGCCGGCGCCAAGGAAGCCGGTCGCCTGCGCCTGGAAGGCAAGGAATACCGCGTGCAGGAAGGCGACATCCTGCACTTCCGCTTCAACGTCTGATCCAGCGGCATCGGATCGGCCCCGGACGCCCCGCCTTGTGCGGGGCGTCTGCGTTTCTGGCGATGGACAAAAAATCACCACGCTGCGAAACGCTTGCGGCGTGATGTTCGCCGGCACTTGTCCACAGCAAACTCCCATCGCTTTCCACGCCGGGTGTGGAAAATCGGCGAAGCCGATGTAGCGCCGAGCCCATGCTCGGCTGCGATGGACGTGAGCCGAGCGTGGGCCCGGCGCTACACGCCTCAATCGTTCCGCGTGGACAAAATTTCGCCACGCATCGAAACGCTTGCGTGGCAACATTCCCACCCACTTGTCCACATCAAATCCCAACCGCTCTCCACGGCGCATGTGGAAAACCGCGGATGGGCATGGATAAAAATTCACCAGCCTTTGAAACGCTTGCGCCGCAACGTTCGCGGTCACTTGTCCACATCAAGTCCGCATGGCTTTCCACGCGGCGTGTGGAAAAGCGCCCGGCACTCCCTTGCCGGGCACGTCCCGCATCACCAGGTGTACGACACGCCCAGCTGGGCACCGACATCGCGGAAGCCCATGCCACCGCTCTGCCGGCTCAATTCACCCCAGCCGCGCCAGCCACCGGACAGATCCACCTGTACACCGGCCTTGGCTTCGTAGATGTCGCGCGGCAACGGCCGCTGCAGGCGCTCGCCGTCCATCGCCAAGCCTGCGCCATTGCCGCCGGACCACCAGTTCACCGCCACGTACGGGTGCACCTGGCCCGGCGCCGGGCTCAACCCACGGCTGTAAAGACGCAGGCCGAGGCGCGTGCTGGTCTCGCCACCGCCACGGTCTTCGACCACCGTGCCGTTGGCTTCGATCAGCCGGTCGCTGTCGTAGCGGCTGTGCACCACCTGCAGCTGCGGTTGCAGGTAGACGCCACGCTGCGCGGTCTGGCGCAGCGGCAGCACGTAGCCGGCCTCGGCCGACGCGCTCCAGTTGCGCGCGTCATAGCGCTCCTTCTGCAAGCCATCGCCCTGCACGCTGTTGCGGAAGCGGCCGTACTGCAGCCAGCCATCCACATAGGCGCCACCGCGCATCTGCGCATCCTGCAGCCAGGTGGCATAGGCACCGACGCTGGTGCCGGTGACCACGCCGCGTGCGGTGTAGCCGGTCAGCTGCGAGCGGCTGTCATTGCGGGCGCGGCCGTGGCCAAGCATCGCACCTGCCTGCAGTTCGCCGGTACCGCCCACTTCGAAGCGGCGTCCGACGCCGACCAGCACACTGCTGATCTGCCCATCGACGTGCACCTGGCGGTTGCGGTCGTGGCTGTCCGGCTGCGCGCTGCGCAAGTGCATCCAGGCCACGGCATCGCTGCTTGCGCCGGCCTCGGCGGCGGGATCACCGGCGCGGTCGTGCAGGCTGTGCCGGAACATGCCCAGCGCGGCGTTGCGGTTGGCCAGGTAGGCCGCCGGTTCCGGGCGTTCCACCTGCGGGCGCGGCGGATCGATCGGCGGTTCCGGTGGCAGCGGCGGATCGACCGGCGGTTCCGGCGGCAGTGGCGGATCGATCGGCGGTTCCGGCGGCGACGGCGGATCGACCGGGGGATCGGGTGGCTGCGGCGGATCAACCGGCGGCTCCGGCGGATCGACCGGCGGCACGTATTCCGAACGCAGGTACCAGTTGCCGTCATCCGGGGTCGACACGCCGCCCTTGAACAGGAAGTAGTCGTAGGCACCGGCAACCGCGCGGCCCTGCAGGCTGAACTGTGCATCCGACTGGCCAGCCACGGTGATCAGGCGGATGCCCTCCTGGGTCAGTGCTCCGGCGCCGCCGGCGTTGCGCACGCTCACGTTGGCAGTGCCGCTGCTGTTGCCGTTGATGACAAGCTGATCGCCGAGCGAGGTGTCGTCACCCAGTGCGCGGTTGAAGATCCACTGGCCACCGTTGCCCACGTAGTCGCCGCTGACAGTGACGGTCTTGAAGCCGTCCGCCGTCGGCGCATCGAAGGCGATGGTGCCGGCGTGATCGAGGGCGCCGACGCTGGAACTGGCACGCACGTTCCATTGGCTGCTGCCATCCAGCGACAGCTGCGCGACCTGGTAGCCGGAATCGCTGCGCAGGGCACCACTGAAGAGCGTGCCGTTGCCCAGCAGCAGGTGCACGTCGGCGGTTGCGCTGTCGACCACCACGTCGCCGCGCAGCGTGCTGGCTTCGGCGTTGAAGTCGATGCGGCTGGTCGCCACGCTGCTGCCGTCGGTGAACACCGTGTCGCTGACCCGCAGCAGCCGGCCGTCGCCATCGCCGGCGGTCACCTCGCTGCCCTTGACGGTCAACGCATGATTGCTGCCCTGCAGCCAGAACGCGGCGCCGCTGGCGGTCTCGATATGGCTGTCGTTGAAGGTGGCGCGGTTCCAGTAAGGGCCGAACGCGGTCAGGTACGAACGATAGCCGCCGCTGTTGCTGCCGGTCATGCGGATGTCCAGGCGATCGGCCTGGGTCAGCCGTGCGGTGTTCATGTGCACGATGCCGAACACGTTCTCGCCGTCGCCGCGGATCGCGACGCTGTCGAGCAGCGCGGTGGCGGTGGAGCCCCCGATGAACACGCCGCCGCCGCCGTCGCCGCGCACATCGATCACGTTGCCGGTGGCTTCGATGCGGCTGGCGGAGCTGCCGGTGGAGCCGGTCACGCGAACACCATAGGTCGCATCGCCGTGCGTGGTGATCCGGCCGTCCTGCACCGTGGCGGTGCCGCCGTAGATCTCCACGCCGTGGCCGTAGCTGTCGGTCCAGGTGTCGACGCTGCTGTCGGTCAGCTGCAGGCGCGACGCATCGCTGGCCAGCCAGAAGCCGGAATATCCTTCGCGTACATCGAAGGTCGCGTCGCGGGCGGTCAGTTCGCCCCAGCTGTTGATGTTCACGCCATAGCCGCCGACGGTGAAGAAGCTGCCGCCGTTGATCACCGCGCTGGAATAGGTCTTGCTGAGGGTGCTGCCGAGCAGTCGCATGCTGCCGCCCACCGAATGGGCTTCCACGTTCTCCAGCAGCAGGCTGCCGCCGCTGTCGATATCGAACCAGCCGCCCTGCAGGTAGGTGTCGTACAGCTCGGCGCGGCTGCCCACGCCGTCGGCCGCCACGCCGGCAAGGATGCCACCGGGGGCTAGGGTGATGCGGCTGTTGCGGATCGTCAGCAGGCCGGCGCTGTCGGCGCGCAGGCGGGCACCGCCGTCGGCGCTCATCTGCAGATCGGCCAGGTGCAGTTCGCTGCCCTTGCCGGACGCACCGGCCAGCGTGCCACCGGTCCCGGTCATTGAAAGACGGCCCCCGGCATAGTGGATCACGCCACCGTTGTAGGCCTGCACGCTGCCGAATCCGCTGCCGTTACGGGTGGCGTCGATGTCGACGTCGCGTGCGTCGATCACACTGCCAGCGCCATTGGCGTACAGCGCATAGAAGCCCGTACCGGTGGCCGGCGCGATCGACAGCGTCGCGTTGCGCAGCTGCACCTGTCCCCCATTGCTGGCGGACACGGCGCTGCCACTGCCGGTCACGTTGATACGGCTGCCGTCGATCACTGCCTGGCTGCCCGCACCGGTGACGGTCAGCGCAAAGCTGCCGGCGGCATGGGTGAGGACATCGTCCGCACCGAGTTGCAGGGTGTTGCCGTCGCTGACCTGCAGTGGGCCGGTCAGATCGGCGGCGTGGACCGGCAGTGCCGCCCACAGGGCGGTCGCCAGCAGGGTGGGAAGGAGCGGGGCAGGCGCGCGGCGCGCGCGCCCGGACGCACGGCGGCGCCGTGTAGGGGAGGCGTACATGCTGTTGGACTTCCTGTGGCAGGGCGCAGCACGGCTGCGCGAACTGGCGCGGCAGGGCCGCGTCGCTGCGGAAGCCACATGCGATGGCGGCTGCAGGCGCCATCGGGCTTCCGTCCCCCACGGCGACGCAGTGCTGCTGACACGCGCACCATGGCGGGATGCATCCAGCCTAGAAATCGGCGCCGTCCTATGGAATCAGGCGTTTCCTAAAGCCACTGTGGCCCGCGTACATCACCCGCGCGATTCAGCCCGGAGTCGGTCTCAGGCGAACAACGAGGCCTGCAGGCAGTACTCGATCAGCGCCTGGTCGCTGTCCACGCCGAGCTTGCGCATCGCGCTGATCTTCTGCGTGCTGACCGTCTTGGCACTGCGTTGCAGCTGTCGTGCGATCTCGCCCACGCTCATGCCGCCGGTGAACAGGCGGATCACTTCCAGCTCGCGCGGTGACAGGCGCGCACGCACGGCCTCGGCATCGGCCGGTTCACCCGCGTCTACCGGCAGCAGGCCCGGGGGCCGGTAGACCCGGTCGGCCAGCACCACGCGCAGGGCCTGTACCAGGCTGCCCAGTCCATGGCTCTTGAGCACCACGCCGCCGGCGCCTGCGGCATACATCGCCGCCACCAGCGACGGGTTGGATACCATCGTCAGCACCAGCAGGCGTGTCTCCGGAAAGCTGCGGCGCAGGAACGAGATCAGCTTGATGCCGTCCCCGAAGTGATCACCCCCGGGCATGCTGTAGTCGGTGATCACCGCCTGTGGCCGGGTCCGGGTCATCAGCTCGATCAGCGTCGCCGGGTCGGCCGCTTCGCCCACGATCTCCAGGTCCAGTTCCCCGGCCAGCACGTCGCGGATGCCGGCAAGCACGATCGGGTGGTCGTCGGCGATGAGGATCCGTGTGGTCATGGCAGGGCCGGGTCGTCGGGAAGGGAGGGGGATGCGGGGTCAAGCAGGGGGTGCAGCAGTTGTTCGAGGCGCCGCTGGAAGCCGGCAAGCGGGGCCGCCTGGGTCGCCAGGTCAGCGCCGCCCGCCAGGGCACGTTCGATCTGCAGGCCGCGGTCCACCAGGGCTGGCGCGCCGACGATCACCAGTGCGCCGCGGATGCGATGCAGTACCTGCACCACGCGTGCGGGGTCGGCGGCGGCGATCGCCTGGCGCAGGCTGTCCAGGTCGCCCTGCATGGTCTGCACGAACAGCGCCTGCATCCTGTCCGGAACCTGCAGTGGCGCATCATCATCATCGCGCGCATCGGCGGAGTCCGGGCTCTCCGGCAGCGCCTGGACGCCTGCGTCGCCCTGGCTGATCCGGGTCAGCAGGCGCTGCAGGGCTTCCAGCGTGATCGGCTTGACCAGTACGCCCTGCATGCCTGACTCCTGGCAGCGTTGTCGCTCGGCCGGGTCGGCGTTGGCGGTGGCGCCGTGGATCGGTACGCGGGCACCGCGCGCGCGCAGGGCACGGGCCAGGCCGTACCCATCCATGCCGGGCATGTTCAGGTCGGTCAGCACCAGCGCGAACGCACCCTGCTGCCAGTAGCCCAGCGCTTCATTGCCATCGCTGGCGACCACGGCGCGGCAGCCCAGCTGCTCCAGCTGGTCGCGCAGGATGGCCTGGTTGATCGGATTGTCCTCGGCCACCAGCACCTGCAGGCCGAAGCGCCGCGGCAGGGGCAGGCGTCCGTTGGCACTGGCCGCCAGGGGCTGGCCTGCGGCGGCGGCCAACGCCATCACGATCGCATCGAACCGATGCAGTCCCACCTGCCAGAAGCCATCGATCTGCCGAGGCCGCACGCCGCCGTCGCGGCAGGCGACCACGCGCGCGCCACCGGCCCAGTGTGGCAGCGGACCGTCCAGGACCAGGTCAAGCAGTACCGCAGCCGCTGGCAGGCCCGTGGCGCTGTCTTCCCGGTACGCGACGGCGTGCGCGCCGCGCTGCTGCAGGCGCTCGCACAGCGACTGCACCAGCTCGCGCACATTGCCGCGCACCTGTACCTGCAGCCCCGCCGGCAACTGCGGTGCCGGGCATTGCTGCGGATCCGCCGGCGCCGGGGACAGCGGCAGTTCGACGCTGAAACTGCTGCCCAGGCCACTCTCGCTGACCACGCGCAGCTGGCCTTCCATCAACGCCACAAGGTGCGCACAGATGGCCAGGCCCAGGCCGGTGCCGCGCATCGCGTCGGTGCCCGGGTTGGCCTGGAAGAAGGGCTCGAACAGATGCGCCTGGTGTTCACTGGCAATGCCGATGCCGGTATCGGCCACCTGCCACTGCAGCCAGCAGCGCTGTGCCTGCCAGCGTGCCGACACGCGCACCACCACGCGCCCGCTGTCGGTGAACTTCAGCGCGTTGCTGATCAGGTTGTTGAGCACCTGGCGGATCCGTGCGGCGTCACCGCATACCCTGGAGGGCACGTCGGCATCGATGCAGGCGTAGAACTGCAGCCCCTTGCTGGCGGCCGCGGCGGCGTACGAGTCGAGTGCATCTTCGGTCAGCCGGACCGGATCGAACGGGCTGGGCTCCAGGCTCAGTTGTCCGGCCTCGGCCTTGCTGACATCGAGGATGTCGCTGATCAACTGCATCAGGGTCGAGGACGAACGCTGGATCGTGGCGAGGTACTCCTGCTGCCGCGCATCCAGCGGCGTGAGCCCCAGCAGTTCGAGCGTACCGAGCACGCCGTACAGCGGCGTGCGGATCTCGTGGCTCATGGTGGCCAGGAACTGGCTCTTGGCGCGGTTGGCCTGGTCGGCAGCGCGGCGCGCCTGCTGCAGTACCTGTTCGGCCTCGTGCTGGCTGCTGAGATCGATGAACAGGCACAACACCGCCGGCTCGCCGCGATAGCGCGCCGGTGTCGCCGTCACCAGCAGGTGGCGGTCCTCAGGCGTGGTGTAGGCCAGTCCGTCGCCGAGGGTAGTGCCGCCAGCGGCCAGCACGCTTTGCCGCCAGGGGCCATGCCAGCCGCCTGCGTTATGGTCCTCGCCCAGCCAGCGGCGGGCGAGGGCGTTGTCCAGCAGTACCGTGCCATCGTCGCGCCGCAGCAGGCACAGCCCGATCGGTGCGTTGTCCAGGATGGTGCGGCTGAAGGCCTCGCTTTCCAGCAGGCGCGCGTGGTGGCTGCGCAGCGGCTCGATGACCGAACGCCGGTACGCGCGCAGCAGCAGCGTGCCACCCAGCGCCAGCAGCAGGGCCGCCACCGTCGCGCCGAGCAACGGCCCTTGCGGGTGCTGGAATACCTGGCGCCAGCTGACGTGGTAGACCGCCTGCCAGCCGCGCTCGCTGCGCATGCGGAACTGCAGGCCGTCCAGGCCGGCCCGCGTGGCGGTGCCGGTGTCGCTGGCGTCTGCGGCATCGCCCAGCAGGCGCTGGCCCTCAGGATCGAACAGCGACAGCCGCTGGAACACCGGGACACCCAGCACCTGGCGGTAGTCATCAACACGCGCCGGATCCAGCAGGCACGCCAGCGCGGCCTGTGAATCCCGGCCATCCTCCCCCCACAGCCGCGCATCCTGTGGGGCGTGCGCGATGGCCAGCAGGCGAGTCTGGCGGTCGCGCCACGGCACGCTCACCCAGGCGATGCCGCCACGCCGCAGCGCGGGCCGCGTGGCCAGCGCCCGGTGGATGTCGGCGATCGCCGGGCGCAGGTGATGCGGGCTGTTCTGGCCGGCGTCATGACGGCCGATCTGCACCGGTGCCAGCAACCCGCGCGTGCCCTGGTCGTTGACCAGCAGGCATTGCGGCGGTGGGTAGCGCGAGGCCGACCAGAACGTGCCATAGAAGCGCAGGAAACGGTTGCCCAGTTCGGACGGCGGCGAAGGGCTGGCGCCCTCGCTTCCGACCATCGCAAAGTGCGCGAACAGCGGGCCGTGTTGCAGTTCGCCGCTGGCATCGGCAAGCGGTGGCCCCTGCATGCCGACGTCATGCAGCCGCCATTGGCGCAGGAAGCGCTCCTGCTCGCGCAGCGTGCCGTCCAGGCGGCGGAAGTGGAACTCGATCTTGCTGCGCTCTTCGTTCAGCAGCTGCGAACCGGCCGACAGCAGCAGTCCGGCCTGCAGGGTCGCCAGTGCCACCACGCCGATCAGCACGGCATGGACGCGCAGCGAGCGGCGGGCGAGTCGGCGGACGGGAGCGGCCTCGGCCGGCATGGCAGGTCTCGGAGCAGGGGGCGCACAGCGGCACCGGTAGCAGCAGCGGCACAGGTCCCCCCGCCGCAGCGCAGACAGGATCATCAATGCCGCTTGATGGTTTCGTGAAGCCGCCGCGGAGCCGGCGTCAGCGCAGCGCGGCCCGCAGGCGGTCATCCACAGGGCGCTTCCTCGTCCAGCAGGCGGGTGAACTCGTCCGACGGCAGCGCCTGCGAGATCAGGAAGCCCTGCACCTGGCTGCATCCGAGCTGGCGCAGTGCGGCCAGGTCCGCATCACTTTCCACGCCTTCGGCCACGATGGTCAGGCCCAGTTGGTTGGCCAGTGCGATCACCGTCGACAGGGTCAGGTGCAGGGCAGGATCACGGGCGCAGCCGCTGACCAGCGCGCGGTCGATCTTGACCTCGGTGAAGGGGGTATTGACCAGATTGTGGACCGAGCTCAGGCCCTGCCCGAAATCATCCTGGGCCAGGCCGAAGCCTTTCATGCGCAGCCGGCAGGCCCCGGCATAGAAATCACTGACGTGCCGCGTGGTGCTGTTCTCCATCAGCTCGAAGCACAACTCACCGGGGCTGCCGCCGTGGGCCAGGGTCAGCGCCAGCAGTTCATCGGGCAGGTCCGACTGTTCCAGCAGATGAGGCGGCAGGTTGATCGATACCGGTACCCGGAAGCCCTGTTTGCGCCAGCGTGCCTGTGCGCTGATGCTGGCCTTGAGCATCATCCGCAGCAGCTCGCCCTCCAACCCGTGGCGGCAGATCGCCGGCAGGAAGCTGCCAGCGGCCAGCGTGCCCAGCTGCGGATGGCGCCAGCGCACCAGGGCTTCGGCCGCCACCACCCGTCCGGACTGCAGCGATTTCTTCGGCTGGAACCAGGCCGTCAGGCTGCCGTCGGCCATGGCCTGGCGCAGTTGGGACGCGTCCGGTTCGGGCGCTGCCGGTGCGCGCGCGGGAACCTCGCCGGCGGCCGGACGCGCCTGCGCCAGGGCCTCGAACAGGGCGTCCACGTCGGCCGCCGCCACCGGCTTGGGCAGCAGGCCGATCACATCCAGCCCCAGCGATTCGGCCATGAGCCGTGCCGAGGTCATCATCCGCCGCGGCGCCGCACTGACCACCGCAAGGCGCGGCGGACGCGGCTGGGCCGCCAGGGCCTGGATGAACTGGATGCCGTCCTGCCCGGGCATCAGCAGGTCACTGACCACCAGGTCGTAGGGCTGGCACGCACACAGCGCGATGGCCGCCTCGACGTCTTCGCAGGCATCGACCTGGACGTCGGCGCGGCTGCCGAACAGGTTGGCCAGGAAGCCACGCTGGAAGGCCTGGTCTTCCAGGATCAGGACACGCTGGGTCATGCGGGGTCTCCTTGGCGCAGGGCGGTGAGTGCCTTGCGCAGGCGGGCGATGTCGATGGGTTTGCTCAGGTAGCCCTGCATGCCACTGGCCAGGCAGCGCTCGCGTTCCTCGGCGGTGGCATTGGCGGTGGCGCCGATCACCGGCACCAGGCTGCCGTCATCGCGCAGCTGGCGGGCCAGCGCGTGGCCGTCCATGCGCGGCATGTTGATGTCGGTCACCACCAGGTCGAAGCACTGATCGCGGCACCGCTGCAGGGCTTCCACGCCGTCCTGGGCCAGCTCCACCTCGCAGCCCAGGGTGCGCAGCTGCTCGGCCAGGATCACCCGGTTGATCGGATTGTCCTCGACGGCCAGCACGCGCAGGCCCAGCGGCATCGGTGGCGCCAGGCGGGCGGGCTCCGGCTGCGCCGCACGTTGCCGCTGCACGCTGGCCAGCGCATTGCCGATCGCGGCCATGCCATGCAGGGTCACCACCAGGCTGCCATCGGCCGCGACGATCGGCTGGTCACCGCCCTCGATCGACGCCACCACGCGCGGTCCTGTCCACGCCAGCGGCATCCCGGCTTCGCCATCGAGCAGGATTGCGCCATCATGGTCCAGCAACGCCGGGTCGCCCTGCAGGGGCTGTGCGTTGGCGCCCCAGCGACGAAGCCATCCACAGGCACTGTCGACCAGCTCGCGGTTGCGGCCGCGCACCAGGATCGGCGGGTCCGGCAGCAGCGCGGGGCCGTCTTCGGCGGCGGCCAGGACCGGCAGCGGCAGGCGGACGCTGAAGCTGCTGCCCAGGCCAGGCTCGCTCACCACCTGCAGTTCGCCGCTCATCAGGCGCACCAGGCGGTCGCTGATGGACAGGCCCAGCCCGGTGCCCTGCGCGCTGGCCGCACCGCGCACCTGCCGGAACGGTTCGAACAGGCGTGCCTGCTCCTCAGCGGGGATGCCGACGCCGGTATCGGTGACCTGCCAGGCCAGCACGCTCGAATCACCTTCGCGCTGCACCTGGCGCACGCGCAGTACCACCCGGCCATGCTCGGTGAACTTGATCGCGTTGCTGAGCAGGTTGGCCAGCACCTGGCGGATGCGGTCGGCATCACCGAGCACCCGCGTCGGCAGGCCCGGATCGGTGCAGACCAGGACCTGCAGGCCCTTGCAGGTGGCCGACGCGGCGAAGCTGCGCAGCACGCTCTCGGTCAGTTCGCGCGGCGAGAACGCCGCCGGTTCCAGGCTGAGCTGTCCTGATTCGATCTTGGAAACATCCAGCACGTCGCTGATCAACTGCAGCAGGACCGATGAAGAGCTCTCGATGGTGCGCAGGTACTGCGACTGCCGGGCATCCAGTTCGGTATGCCCCAGCAGTTCCAGCGTGCCCAGCACGCCGTACAGCGGGGTGCGGATCTCATGGCTCATGGTGGCCAGGAACGCGCTCTTGGCCTGGTTGGCCGCATCGGCGGCCTGGCGCGCCGACGACAACGCGGCCTGGGCCTGGCGGTGCCGGGAAATATCATGGAAGACGCACAGCAGCACGTCGTCGCCCTGGTAGCGGCAGGCCGCGTGCAGCACCTGCAGCTGGCGCCCGTCGCGGGTGGTGAACTCCAGCCCACGCCCGCGTTCGCCGGCGTGCCCGCGCCACGGAGCCTGCCAGTCGCTGTGCTCGCCTTCTTCGCCCAGCCAGTCGCGCAGCAGTTGGTTGGACAGCAGCAGCGCGCGGTCGTCGCGGCGCAGCACGCAGATGCCGACCGGTGCCATGTCGATCACCGTCGAACTGAAATCCAGGTTCTCCAGCAACCGGCGGTGCTGCTGCAGGGCCGGCTGGATCAACTGGCGGTCCACGCGATGCTGCAGCAGGTACAGCGCGACGCCGGCCAGCAGCAGCAACAGGAGGCAGACCAGCAGAGGCGCGGCCAGGTCGCCCAGCAGCAGTGGCGGCGGCAGGTGGTAGACCAGCCGCCAGCCATCGGTGCCAACGCCCTTGACCAGCGCCACGCCACGCGGCAGTCCGCCGCTCCACAACGTGCCGAAGCTGTCGTTCTGGCGCTGTTGAAGGGTCGTCCAGCCCGCGCGGTCCAGCCGCGGCGCCTGGCTGGACAGTGCGGGCTGTCCAGCACGGTCCAGCAGCGCGTAACCGCCGATGCCCTGGCCATCGATCATCCCCGCCGCTGCATCGGCATCAAGCAGCAGTACCAGCCACTGCGCCGGCTGCGGACCGGCCTGCACCGGCTTTGCCAGTGCAACGCCACGCTCACCCGGGCGCAGCCAGTACACCGGGTCCGCGCCCTCCAGGCTGCCGTTGCGCGCCTGCAGTGCACGCAGCGATGGCAGGCGCGCCAGGTCGACGTCGACCGCGTCGCCGGCCAGCCAATGTGCACCTCGCGCATCGACCAGCAGCAGGTGCGTCTGCAGCGCCTGCAGCGTGTGCTCGGCGCGTGCCGACAACAGCAGTCGCTGGCCCGGCTGGCCGCCGGGTCCATCCAGCGCCACCTGGCGCATGCCTTCGCTGTCCGCAGCGGGCGCATCCGGGCGGCCGGCCAGCACCGAATCGCCCAGGTACCGCAGCAGGGCTTCGCGCTGGTCGAAATAGATCTGGGCCTTGTAGGCGGCGGCATTCATCTCGCGGCGATGGGTCGAGATGTCCTCGGTGAACGCCGTGAGCAGGTAGAACCCGGCCGCCGCAGCCAGGCAGAGGAAGACGCACACGGTCAGGCAGCGCAACAGCACCGACGCGGTGGCCGATGGCACGGTCTGCTGCAGCGAAGGGCGGGGAAAGCGGAACATGCAACGATGCTAGGAAGCAGCGCGGAAGGCGCGGAATCAGCCGTTTCCTAAAATCCCCTGCGGCCGGGCCGGGCTGAAGCACACGCGCAGGTGCCGTTCAGGTGGCGGAAAAAAAGAACCCCCGCCGGAGCGGGGGTCTTCTGTGTCTGCGCTGGCCGGGCGCTTACAGAGCGCTGCCACCGAACTTGTGGGTGTACTGCAGGTTGATCGTGCGCCCCACGCTGTCGAACCAGGACACGTCGTAGTACGGGTATGCAGTGTAGGTACGGTCCTTCGGCGGCATCTTGTTGAACACATTGACCACCGACAGCGACAGGCGCGAATGGTCGTCGACGCGGTACTGCAGCGAGGCGTTGTAGCGGTAGGTCGCCTTCACGTACGGGCTGTCACCGCTGTCCCAGTCGAACACCTGGTCGTAGCTGTCCGAGGTCGGCAGCTTGCCCAGGCGCGAGCCGTAGACCGTCGCCGACCATGCCTCCTTCTCCCAGGTCACGCTCAGGCCGGTCTTGGTGCGCGGGATGTCGAAGCCGCTGTTGACTGCGAACTGGTCTTCGCTGCGGTCGCCCGGGTAGCGCTGGAAGTCATGCTTCTTCACCCAGGTGTGGGTGCCGTTGAAGATGAAATCGCCGATCCCTGTCTGCAAGCGGTAGCGCAGGCCGACGTCGATGCCGGAGGTGGACTCGCGGGCGACGTTGATCGGCTCCACGCGCACGCCATACAGGCGCCCGTCGTTGCTGCGGGTGATGCGGGCCAGCGCGTCCACGCAGGTCGGCGAGGTGACGTCGGCGCTGCCCAGGCGGCAGTTCGCTTCGTTGGCCAGGATCGTGCGCACATCCATGTCCTGCACCTGGTTGCGCATGTCGATGTCGAACCAGTCCACTGACAGGTCCAGGCCGATCGCCGGCGACCAGACCACGCCGGCGCTCCACGAGGTGCTGGTTTCCGGGTCGAGCTGGCGGTTGCCGGTGCGGCTGCGGATCAGGTTGCGCTCGTAGTCGGCACAGTCGCTGGCACCGTCGGCGCGGCAGCTGTACAGGTCTTCGGCGCTGGTCTCGTCGTTGCCCGGGCCGGCGAATACATAGTGCAGGTCAGGCGCACGGAACGCGGTGCCATACGAACCGCGCACCAGCAGCGTGTCGATCGGGCGCCATTCCAGGCCGCCGCTCCAGGTGGCCTTGCCGATGGTGTGGCCGGAATAGCGGTACTGGTCGTAGCGGCCGGCCACGCTCAGGTTGACCGTCTCGCGCAGCGGCATGCGCAGCTCCGCAGCGGTCGCCCAGCGGTTGCGCGAACCGTTGCCGTCCGAATCCTTCCAGCTGTAGTAGTAATACTGGGTGGCCAGCGGATCGGGATTCAGCGAATACGCCTGCTGACCCACTTCCACGGTCGCGGCAAACCCGGCGTCGCCACCGGGCAGGGCGAACAGGGCCGAATTGGTCAGGGTGAAGGCGGCGGTCTCCGTGCGCGACTTCGGGGTGTAGGTGGTACGCGCGGCGATCGCGTCGTACTCGGCGCGGGTCAGTGGCCGGTACAGGCGCGACGGGTCGGCGTTGTAGATCGGGAAACCGTCGTCATCCACGCCCAGCTGCGGGCCGAGGAACAGGTCATTGGCCTTGGCGGCAATGATCTGTGCCCAGCTGATCCGCGACTGGTACTGCGAATGGCTCAATGCCGCTTCGTAATCCCAGTTGCCGGCCAGGTTGCCCTTGAAGCCGGTGGTCACGCTGAAGGTCTTCTGCGTGCTGCGCACCATGGCATTGCGCAGGCCACCCATTTCCTCGGGCGAGAACTGGCGCTGCCAGAACTCGATCTCGCCGGTGGCTTCGTTGTTGAAATACCCCGACTCGTCACCGTTGGCATCCATGCGGCCCCACTTGGTGACGTCGCGCATCAGCGACAGCGTGTGGTAACCCAGCTGCACGTCCGCGAACCACTGCTGGCCATTGTCGAAGTCGTAGCTCAGCGACGCGTAGCCGTTGGCACCGCGGCGCTTGCTGAGGATGGTGCCATAGCCGATCGAGCTGTCGCTGCCACAGTAGTAGCCGTACTTCGGGCGATAGGCACGGTAGGTGCTGCCCTGGTTCTGGCCGGACAGCGCTTCGCAGGTGGCCGCGCCCGGGTCCAGGTAGTCATCGTTGTAGTCGGTGCGCAGGTACGCACGGCGCGCGATGCGCGAGCCCTCGGTGGGGCCATCCTGGGTCGAGTCCTGGATGTCACGCTCATAGGCCCACAGCGGGGTCTGCGACTGCAGTTCGACGCTGTAGACGGCGTGGAAATTGCCACGGCTGAAACCGCTGGCCAGGCTCATGTCGAACGACTCACCGCCGCCTTCGGTGGTGGTGCCCAGGCGCATGTCGACGGTGGTGCCATCGGCCTTTTTCTTCAGGATGAAGTTGACCACGCCGGCGATCGCGTCCGAGCCGTAGATGGCCGACGCGCTGCCGGTCAGCACTTCGATGCGCTCGATCATTCCCAGCGGGATGTTGGAGACATCGGTGAAGTTGCTGCGGCCCTTGAACGGCATCGGGAAATCGGCGATGCGGCGCCCATTGACCAGCACCAGCGTATGGTTCGGGCCCAGGCCGCGCAGGTCCACCTGCTGCGCGCCCGGCGAGAAGTCGGCGCCACTGGAGGATTGCGGGCTCTGCGTCTCACCGCCGTTCTGGGTCATTGCACGCAGCACGTCCGGCACGCTGGTGAAGCCACTGGAGCGGATCTGCTCGGCGTTGATCACCGTGATCGGGGCCGGGCCTTCCACCTGGGCGCGCGGAATGCGCGAGCCGGTGACCTGCACCGCGTCCAGTTGTTGAACCGAAGAGGAAGCCGGTGCCTGGGCCGCTGCGGAAGCAGCCACGCCCATCAACGCCAGCTGGATCGACCACGCCATCGCCTGTCTACGCATGAGGAATTCTCAAAAATGATGCCGGCCCGCAGAGGAGGGGCCCTGTCCCCCATTCATATTTCTGGAATGGGCGCGCGCATTTAACGCCTTTTTCATGTCCTTGACTACCGGGTGTCTATCTGGCAAAGAGTGAAAACGCTTGCAAGTCGATTTTGTTCAGGGAGATCAAGATGCGACCCCTCTGCAGTCTCCGGCGCGGTGCCTTCCTCTGGCTGCTGTTGGTGGTCCTGGCCTGGCCGTCCGCGAGCCCTGCCCAGGACCTGCAGGGACCGGGCTTCGCCTACTACGAAGTGGGTGACCTGGATGCGCCGAGACCCGGTCCGCGCGTATCGGCGATGATGCTGATGGGCGGTGGCGAATGGGTGCCCGAGGCCTTCCAGTGGTGGCTGAAGCAGGCCGGCCATGGCCGCGTGCTGATCCTGCGGGCCTCCGGCAAGGACGAGCTGCAGGACCGTCTCTATCACCAGATCGGCGGCACCACCGCCGTGCAGACCCTGGTCTTCGACAGCCGTCGCGGCGCCGACGATCCGGCGGTGCTGCGGGTGGTGGCTGCAGCCGATGCGATCTTCATTGCCGGCGGCGACCAGTCGCGCTACATCCGCTTCTGGAAGGGCACCGCGCTCAACCGCGCGCTCAACGCGCATGTGCGCGCCGGCAAGCCGATCGCCGGTACCAGCGCCGGGCTCGCCATCCTGGGGGGCTATGCCTACGGCGCGATGGACGGCGGCAGCATCACCTCCGCCGGCGCCCTGGCCGACCCGATGGGCCGCGCGGTGACCCTCGACAGCGGCTTCCTGCAGATGCCCTACCTGCAGCGCGTGGTCACCGACACCCATTTCGACAAACGCGACCGGCTCGGACGCCTCATCGTGTTCGTGGCCCGTGCCGCGCTGGAGAGCGGCGACCCCGGCATCGTCGGCATCGGCGTCGACGAGGACACCGCCCTGTGCGTGGAGCCCGATGGCCAGGCACAGGTCTACAGCGCCGACGGCCAGGGCCGGGTCTGGGTGGTCAGCCCCGGCCGCAGCGCCGATCGCCTGGTCGAGGGCGAACCCCTGCGCTTCCATGCCGTGCCGGTAACGGTGGTCGCCAGTGGCAGCCGCATGCGGCTGGACGACGTCCAGGCCGAGGCCGATTACCAGGCCGTGGCCGACATCAGCGATGGCGAAATTGAGTTCACGCTTCGGTAGGGCCGGCCGCTGGCCGGCAACTCACCTTCCCCGATGCGCCCCTTGCCGGCCAGCGGCCGGCGCTACCCTGCAATCCATTCCCTCGTCCTGCTGGAGATGTACCCGATGAAACTGCGTCTGGCCCTGTGTGCGCTGCTGTCCCTGCCGTTGCTGGCCCAGGCCGCCCCAGCGGTCTCGCCGCTGCTGGTCATCCACGGCGGCGCCGGCGTCGAGCGCAGGGACCTGTCGCCGGCCGAAGAGAAGGCCGCGCGCGATGCGTTGCGCGCCGCGCTGCTGAAGGGTCATGCCGAACTTGCGGCCGGCCGCCCGGCGCTGGCCGCCGTCACCGCAGCGATCACGGTGCTGGAAGACGATCCGACCTTCAACGCCGGCAAGGGCGCGGTGTTCACCCATGACGGCCACAACGAGCTGGACGCCGCCGTGATGGACGGCGCCACCCAGGCCGCAGGCGCGGTGGCCGGCGTGCAGCGGGTGCGCAACCCGATCCTGCTGGCACAGACCGTGATGCAGAAGTCCAGGCACGTGATGATGGTCGGGCAGGGCGCCGAAACCTTCGCGGCCGAGCAGGGCATTGCCCTGGTGGATCCCTCCTACTTCCGCACGGAGAAGCGCTGGCAGCAGCTGCAGCGTGCACTGAAGGAAGAGGCCAGCGGCCAGGCCCATGCCGACCTGGAGACCGCAAGGCACTTCGGCACCGTGGGCGCGGTCGCGCTGGACGCGCAGGGGCACCTGGCCGCCGGCACGTCCACCGGCGGCATGACCAACAAGCGCTACGGTCGCGTGGGTGACTCGCCGATCATCGGCGCCGGTACCTGGGCCGACGCGCGCTGTGCGGTGTCGGGCACCGGCTGGGGCGAGTACTACATCCGCACCGCGGCCGCGCACGAGATCTGCGCGCGCATGCGCTACCAGGGGCAGACGCCGGAGCAGGCCGGCAAGGGCGTCATCAACCAGGCGATTCCGCAGATGGGCGGCGACGGCGGCGCGATCGTGCTCGGCGCCGATGGAAAAATGGCCGCGCCGTTCAACACCCAGGGCATGTATCGGGGCTGGATCGGCGCCGACGGCGTTCCCCATGTCGCAATTTTCGCCAGCGAAGCACTGCCGGCTCCCGGGCAATAACCTTGCGTATCAATGGGTTTGCGACGACGTGTGAAAAAGATGGAAAAAAGCGTTGACAGCCCCTCGTCCCATCAGCAGAATAAGCGGCTCACCACCACACACCGCAACGCTTCGGCGGCAACGGGACGGGGTGGTAAGGAGGGATACCCAAGCGGCCAACGGGGGCAGACTGTAAATCTGCTGGCTTACGCCTTCGGTGGTTCGAATCCACCTCCCTCCACCAGTTTCACGTTGTGACATTCCCGGCGCGGGAGTAGTTCAATGGTAGAACCTCAGCCTTCCAAGCTGATGGTGCGGGTTCGATTCCCGTCTCCCGCTCCATTGAATGAACTTTGAATAGTATCGAGTTCATGTCATAATGCAAAACTCGGCTCACGTAGCTCAGTCGGTAGAGCACTTCCTTGGTAAGGAAGAGGTCGAAGGTTCGATTCCTTTCGTGAGCACCATCTTAAGCATCACCTCTCAGACGAATTCGAGATAAGCAGCCATGGCCAAGGGTAAGTTCGAGCGCACCAAGCCGCACGTCAACGTCGGCACCATCGGTCACGTCGACCACGGCAAGACCACGCTGACCGCCGCACTCACCAAGATCGGTGCCGAGCGCTTCGGTGGCGAGTTCAAGGATTACTCCTCGATCGACGCCGCGCCGGAAGAAAAGGCTCGTGGTATCACGATCTCGACCGCGCACGTCGAATACGAATCCCCGATCCGTCACTACGCCCAC